>NZ_JBEZLV010000024.1:0-120017 GCF_040652335.1 Streptomyces sp. NPDC048270 | reverse complement strand
TCTGCCCAGCTCGCGGGCGGGGAGGTCGTAGGTGTCGACTCGTACCGGCTCGCCTCTCGGCTCCCATTCACGGCCGTTGTTCTTGAACGGGCCGACCAGTTCCTACTTCTTCGTATCCACACTGATCACCGGAGCTCCGCAGTCCTGGTGGTCGCGGGCCTGCTCGTTGAGGTAGTGGAACTGTGCGTCCCGGTCGGGGTGCTGCTTGCCTTCCAGCGTCTTGGCGTTGCTCTGCAGGCTGAAGCCCTCCTCGCGCAGGAGGTCACCCACCGTGTCCGTGGAGATCCGCCGAGCCAGCCTCACGCTGCGGATCGTGCGCGTTCCTAGCGGAGCGGATAACCGGCGACGGAACGCCGCGAATGAAGTGCGCCATCAAGGCGCAGCGCCGTCGAGGGCCGGACATCAAGCCCTACTTCCCCGCTTGCGTCGACTTCGCCCTCGGCGGCGGTGGGATCTGATGGCGGCCGAACTCACCCTCGCGCGCGGTGAACCGTGCATCGGCTGCGAAGCGCAGGTCGGCCAGGACCACCTCGTCGGCTGCCGGGAGATGGAGTGCCCGCTAACCGGCCTGCCGCAAAGCTACTGCCCGGGCCGACACGGCCACAGGGGAGGCGGCACATGGACCGGCTTGGTCCCGGGCGAGGCGGCCGCCGTGTCCTTCGGCTGGTTCGCCGCGCTCAAACCCGGCAAGGGATGGACTCCGGTTTCCCCTCAAGCCGATGCTGGCGCGTACGGCGAGGGCTACATGCCCGACTTCAACAGGGTGTTCTACCAGGCATCCTGGGATCGAGCCTCCCAGCAATGGCTCAGACCAGAGGCTCCTCCGTCAGACACATAATCAATCTTGCTTAAGTCTATGAAATTGCCGGTTGCAGCGACTGCGCCCGCCAGCCGCCCACGGTCACGCCCGCTCAATCCGACAACACAGGAGATCGCGATGGCACCCACCGCCGACCGGCGCGCCGCTCAGACCCATGACCGCCTCACCGGTCGCGCGCAGCGCGCCGTGGACGACGAGAAGAAGAAGCTCGCCGAGCACTGGGACCGGTTCAAGGGCATGAGCCCGGAGATCATCAACCCTCCGTCTCTGTTCAAGGGGCTGGAACTGCACCAGCGGCTGATCGAGATGTGGGCGAGCGTGGTCGGTCAGTGCGCCCTCAGGCACGCGGCCCAGGTCTTCCAGGACGAAATCGCTCGGGCCGAGGCCGTCATCGAGGTGGGCGTGACGGCGGGCATGGGGACCCATGTGGCCAATGCCTGTCAGGAGCTGCACGTCGAGGCGTGCCGGTACTTCCGCCAAGAGGCGGAGCGCATCTACAAGGCACTGGCCTGAGGGCACGGGCCGCCACCATTTCGGCGCCCGCTACACCGGGCGCGATCAGCACACAGCCAGGGGAGAGACCATGGGAGCCATCAGCAATCACGAAGCACTGGTGTACGGATTCCGTCTGGGCGGACCGGCCGACAACTGGGTTGGCTTGTCTGGCGAGTTGGTGCGGTACGGCGACGCCGGTTCGTCATGGCCGATGCCGCGCGTGTCCTGGTCCACCGAGGCGATGCGCGAAGAGGACCACTCCGACCACTCCGCGGCTGCCGCGGAGGAGCGGCTGGCCGAAGCCGGCCTGGGCGCACTGCGGCTCCAGACGTACTTTATCGGCTGGGACGACGAGGGCCACATCCTTGCGGCCGTCGTGCATGAACCTGCAGGCGGGCCGACCACCTTGGACCCGGCGGCGATGATCGCCGCCTCGAAGCACGACGCGAGCCTGACGCGGGCACTCTCCGTCCTGGGGCTGCGCACCCGGACCACTGCACCCGAGTGGATCATGGCGAGCTACTGCGCGTAGCCGTCACCACACGGCGAGGCATGGAGACAAGTCGCAGTGCAGCTGCCCGCTGCTCTCGCCGAGCTTCTTCTGCCGAACCGATCGCCACCGCGCCCGGCCTGATCATCGCGCAGTCGAGGTGATGGCCGAGGCTCCGCGCGGGCGCTTAGAACATCGCCGAATAGCGGTCCGGCGGGCGTGAGCTCGTCGGACCGCACCCAACACCGAACACCGAGAGGGAGACCGTGGACAACCGGCACGAAGTCGAGAAACTCATGGGGGAGCTGGCCCGATGGTTCTCTCCTGGCGCGCAGCGCACCGGTCGGCTGACCAGATCCCTGCTGCGGGACGCGCAGGAGGTGGTGGGCCGCCTGCTCTCGGAGCTCGGCCGAGCCGAGCAGGAGCTGAAGTCGCTTCGGGGAACGATGGAGGTGGTAGGTCGGATGCGTCCGCCCGTGTTCACTGCTGGCGGCAGCCACGTTTCAACGGCCTACGCCGACGGCTACCTCGCATGTCTGGCCGATCTGCACGCGGCGGTGGAGGACGCCGCCGGGGAAGCGGGCCGGCTGCAGGTCGACGTACGGGAAGGCGATTCCTGATGGGCAGGTCCGCACTGCGGCGCACCAAGGTGTCCGCCACCCGGCGGCGCGCGTGCACCGACAAGCGGAAGCTCCTGTCGTGATTTCTTCGGGTCGTATGAGCACCGCTGTTCCGGTCTGTGCGGGATCCGGCGTTGGGCTGATCGTGGCGGGGATGTACTCGTCATCGGCGGCGGTTTTCCGGTGAGAACGGGATCCAGCTCGCTGAGGCGAAGAGCCCCCATGGGGTGACCTTCCCGGCTGGGCGGAGTGTCCGAGAAAGTCGCCGGGCGGGGATCGATAGGTTGTGGGGAGTAGACCCTGGCAGCCTCCCTGACAAGATGCGGCCAGGGTCTCGTTCCTTGCGCGGGGTGTGAGCTTCGCGGAGGTATTAATAAGAGCTCATGACGAGATACGGCTGGAGGGCACCCGGTGGGGTGCCCTCCAGCCGTATCTCGTCACAGGCCTACTGTGTTCAGGCGGACGCCATCTCGGCTCGGGCCCGGGCACGCTCAAGAGATGATTCCTGCGCTGACAGCCGGAACTCTCCGCTCTGGTGATAACCGAGGACCACAGCATCGAGAATGCTGCCCACCTCGGGAAACTCGCTGACCGGCACCTTTGCTCCGTCACCGAGGAATCTGGCGTTGATGAAGGCAGGGATCTCGCTCGAAGGGGAGAGGATGGACGCCGATACCCCCAGGTCGCCAACGTGCCCGGTGACCTGGCAGCGGATTATCCGCTGGTTCCAGCTCGAACGATCTGCATCCGCCATCTCTGAACTCCACCTTCGGTGCCACGTTTCCGGAGATTGGAGCTTAAAGGCGGAGTATCCGCTCAAGGAGTGCCTTCGGGGTGGATCTTCGGGCACGCGTAATGTGCCCATAAGGGCAGGGGGTGTCGAACGTTGGTGTCAACGGCCTGGCTGGTCGGATCACTGTGGCAGCTGGAGGAGCGACTCCTGGGTGGCCTGGTAGCGGTAGGAATCGGTGCCGGTCTGGATGAGGGTGCAGCGGAAGGTGATCCGGTCGGCGATGGCCGCGCAGAGACGGGCGTCCCCGAAGGTCTTGTCCCACTCGGTGAACGGGGAGTTCGTCGCGACTGCGGTGGCTTTGCGTTCCTCGCGTTCGGTGAAGATCTGGAACAGGAGTTTGGCCCCCTTGCGGTCCAGGTTGAGGTAGCCGAACTCGTCCAGGCACAAAAGATCGATCTTGCTGTAGCGGGCGATGACCGAGGACAAGCGGCGGTTGGCGTCGGCCTCAGCGAGCTCGTTGACCAGCGCCGAGGTGGTGGTGTAGCGAACGGAGAGCCCGGTCTCGGCGATCGCGGTGCCGATCCCGATGAGCAGGTGGGACTTGCCGGTGCCGGAGTCCCCGATCAGCACCAACGGCCGTCCTTCGCGGACCCACGTCGGAGACTTCAGGTCCGCCACGACCTCTGGGGCGACGTTCGGGTTCTTCTCGAAGTCGAAGTCCTCCAGCCGCTTGGGGCGGGGGAAGCGAGCCAGCCGAAGGAGCCGCTGCTGGCGGCGCAGGTCCCGGTCGGCGAGCTCGGCCTGCAGCATGTCCAGCAGGAACTGCTTGTAGGTGGCCTGCTCGCGCCGGGCGGTGGTGGCCACGTCGATGAAACGCTCGCGGAACGCCGGCAGGCGAAGTTCCCGGCAGGCTTCGTCGATGAGCATGTCCTCCGGGTCTCCGGGCAGGGACATCCTGCGGCCGGGGACCTGGCCGGTGTCCGGTGCGTCGTCCTGGTCGGTGACAGTGATGGTCGCACTCATGCGCCGTGGCCTTTCCGGGTCTGGTTCTCGCGGCCGATGACCGGGCTCAGCAGCCGGTCGTACTTGCTCATGTCGGGCAGTGCCTTGCGCGGATCGGGCGGCAGACGGCGTGCGTGCAGCGAGATCACCTGTGCCCCGGCGGCCGCGATCATGGATCCGTCGGCAGCGTCTTGAGAATCGGTCAGGAGCTCGGCATCGTCCGCGTCGGTTCCCTCCATCGCCTTGCGGGCCTCGATCGCGACCAGATCGGTGGAGACCGACCCGATCCGCAGGCAGGTCTCCATCGCCGTGACCAGGGCCTCGCCGGGCAGCTGGCGGTGCAGCAGCAGGACCTCGATCAGCATCCTGGTGCCCTCGCGGTCCCCGGCCCTCTGCTTGGCCGCAGCCCAGAACGCCTCATGGACCTTGGTGAACCCGCCCTCGGCCCTGGCCTGCGCGAGCGCCGAGGCGCCGGCGAACGCACCGGGCTTGACCAGCAGGATCTCCAGGTAGTGGTCCAGGATGTCGTGGTAGGTGTAACGCCTGGTCAGGCGCGGGTGACGGGCGACGACATGGCGTCCGTCGAACACCCACAGCTCGTTCGCCCGCAGCTTGACCCGAACCTTCTGACCGATGAACTTCGCCGGGACCGAGTAGTAGCACTGCCGCACCGTGACCCGGCTGTTGCGGGCAACGGTCGGTGTCAGATCGATCCCGCAGTCGTAGCCGTCCGCCGGCAGAGACCGCAGCAGGCCGCGTTCGGCCTCGAAATCGAAGCCGATCGAGGTCGGCCTGCCGTGGATGTGACGGGCGTCCTCAGCGACATCAATCGCAGCGAGCCGTTCGTTGAGCTCCGCCAGCGACTCCACCGCGGGCGGCGGGACAAGGTGCTTCCTGCGGAACCTGCCGCCCTCGTGCTCGACGCCGCCCTTCTCATGCGCGCCGGCCTCGCCAGGGGCGCAGTAGAACGCCGAGAACTGATACCACGACTTGAACGACGCCCACCGGGCCGACTCCAGCCGCGAGCGGCCGAACAGCACCTGCTTCACCGCGGGCCGCAGGTTGTCATACCGGATGTGCACCGACGGCACCCCGCCCAGCACCGCGAACGCCTCCGCATGCCCCTCCAGGAACGCCTCCTGGGAGGCCGTGGCGTAGACACGATGGACGGCCTTGCCGCTGTAGGACAGGCGCAGGGTGAACAGGACGCACTTGCGGCGCTGGCCGGCCAGGTCCAGCCAGAAGTCCGCGAAGTCGACCTCCGCCTCCTCACCCGGCCGCTTCGCCTGCGGGACCATCCCCTCCAGATGACGCCGTCCCTCCAGCGCCTCCGCCCGGATCTCCGGGCGCCGCTTGCGGACGTACTCCCACACCGTGGTGTTGCGCGCCAGCTCGAAATCCTGCTCCGCCGCGAGACGCTCCATGATCCGCACGATCGTGTGCCGCTGCTTCGCCGGAGCGTCCATATCCTCGCGCAGCATCTCGTCGATGAAGCCCTTCACCGGCTCCAGCACACTCTGCCTCGGGGGCGGCGCCTTCCGCTTCGGCGGCACCGGAAACTCCAACGCGTGCCGAACCGTCCGCCGCGACACCTTGAACCGCAACGCCAGCTCCCGACCCGACAAACCCTGCTCCCGGCGGGCCTGCCGGATCTTCTCGTACAACACCTCACGCGACCTGTGCACCATCGGTCTCCCTGACCTGGACCGTGATCAACAGGCACAGCGTGACGGCCAAACGGCCCACAACCACCGATTACGCCGAACGCGGTATGTCACAGACCATCACACCAAGTGGAGCCCGATCTCACCGGAAAACCACTGGCGCCCGATCTCACCGGAAACGTGGAGCCCAACCACCCCGAAGAAATCACCCCAAGGCACCCTGAGGCTCTCCGTGGGGCTTGCTCCGGACCCTCGCCATCCGGACCGGCCAGGAGGTCGTAGATCAAGCGGTCAGCGGCGAACATCACCAGAGCGGCCAGTGGTCGCTCTGGTGATGTCCCCCACCGGTGGCACCCCGCCGTCGTGTGCAGCCCGGGCCGGAACGAATCGGCACCCCCTCCGTCTTTCAGGCAGCACCGCCGAGAGGCGAGGCGGCGCAGGGCGTGGGCCGTGGGCCGTGGCGAAGCGTGCCGGCTGTGTTGCCCCAACGGCGCCCGCTGGCCGAGCCTGTGTCCTGCTCGCCGCACGGTCCCCACCAGTCCGCCTCGCCCGGTACAGGCCCGCTCCGGTGAAGGACCCGACCCGGCCGCGCCCCCGTCACGCAGCCCCGGCCCCGAAGACCACTGAAGCCCGCGCAACGGTCCCAAGGTGCCTGCCATCAGACCCGCGGCGTGTCCGCCGCGCCCCCCAACTCACCGACGTCGGCATCTCGGGCACCGCCCGACACCCGTGGCACTGCGCCCCTGACGGACCGATCATTCGACCCTCACGGAGCACCGTATGAACCCGCCCAACCCGCCCCGGCCCGCCAGCGGCAGCCGCTGGCCCGCCCTCGCAGTCACGCCGACGCTCGACGGCTCAGTGCAGCCGTCGCCGAGGCCTGGCACTCGACACCCTTCAGCAGCCGCATGGACGTCCCCCTGAGCGTCGTCGCCTCCCTGGCTCTGATCCCGGGGAGGGACCACCCGCCGAGATCGCCCAGATCATCCACGGGAGCAGCGATCGCCGGCTCCTGCAGGGACTGCGGGAGGTGTGTGTGCACCACTGGGCGCGGCAGCCCGACTTGGCGCCGGTGATGACGCCCCTGTTCGCCTGGATGGTCGAAAGGAACGTGGAGGAACTCGCCCGCTCGGTTCGACTCGTGGCGGATGCCTGCCTACGCGAGGGCATCTTGGACATGACGGGGAGTAGCGATCCGGAGGAGCGCAGCCACGTCGATGTGCTCTCGTGGGTGCTGATGGAGCTGCGCTCACCCGGCGCCCGTAGGCGCCTGGGCGAGTACCACACACCGCCGCACATGTGCGAGTTGGTCGGGAACCTGGCCTCGGGCGGGAGTCTGCCCCCGCCCGGTGAGATCATCCTGGAACCGACCGGCGGCACCGGCGGAGTGTTCCGAGCCACCGCGCAGCATGTTCGCGCGCAGGGCGGGGATCCAGCGGACTACGAGTGGTGGCTGGTCGAGATCGACCCGTTGGCCGCCGCAGCGGCAGCGGCCAACAGCATCGTGTGGGGGCTCGGGCGCCGGGTCGTCATCGCTTGCGGTGACATCGTGCGCGATCCTCAGGTGGCGGAGCGAGTCGCGAGTACCCGAACCGAGCTCCGGGCCGAGCGCGACACGATCCTCAAGAAGATCGCGACGATCGAGGCAGTCCGCCGGGTGAAGGAGATCGTCGACAGGCGCGCTGAGAAGTACGGTGCTTGACCGGTCGTTGGCGTCCGGCGATCCCGGCGATCCGTCTCGCAATCGGGCGCCGTCGAGCTCGAAACTGGCTCCGTACCCACCGACTCCTGGCGGCTTTTTGCCAGTGCGCCGGCATCACGGCGGCCCTCGAAGGCAGCGACTCCGACTCCCTGTGGTGCGGATTAGGTCCGGCCGGCCCCGCAGCGGCCAAGGCACTCCCTCGCCCGGCACCCGCCGCGCCGCCGTGCGCACCCGCTGCGCCGCACACCGTCGACTCGTTCTCGGCGTCCCTCGATGCCTCCTCCGCGCCGACCCCCCTGCGCATGGGCGGGCTGCCGCCCGTTCCCCGGCGAGGATGCTCCGTCAGGAGCGCGCCGAGGGTGAACAGCCGGCGCGACACGACGTACACGGAAGTCAGAACTGCCGCTCCTTCGCTACGGCATCGACTGGTACTTCGTTGCGCTTAACGCCCCTTCTGCCGCTGGCCACGTCGCGCGTCCCAGGCAGAAGAGAAACCAACCCGCATTGCTTAATTCTATGATTTCATCCCATGCCACTGAGCACCTTCACCCTGGCCGGCAGCGCTGACCAGTTCGTCATGACCGACCGCCCGGCCAGCACTCCTGCGGAGACGTTCCACCCGCTGCCCGAAGGCATCACCACCGTTCACATCACCGTAGTGCGGGCGCACCAGGTACGGGCCGGTGACCTGGTCGTCGCGAGTTCCCCGCCGGTCACGGCACACGCCGGGCGGACCACCTTGCCTCCCCATACATCGCCGTCCCCCAACCGCCCCACGCCTGCGCTTGCGAGGGCTGCGAGACGTGCGAGGACCTGGAGGAAGCGCACCGGTACGTGTGCCTGAGCCCCGCAGACGACTACGAGGAGTGCGCGATCTACCTTATGAACGCGGTGGTCAGCGTTGTTCGCGCCGCCATCACCGCGCAGTTCCCGCCGCTCGAACTCCCCGATAAAGTTGAGTTGTTCGCTATCGGCGGTTCCGGCTACGGCCCCTACGAAGCACTTCGCGTCACCCGCTCCCGCTGGTGGGGTCCGTGGGACTCGATCAGTGTCTCCCGTCAGACGGCCGAGCGGATCGCCGCGGACGTAAACACGTGGGGCGCGGACGACGGACTGACCGCCGAGTGGAAAGCGGACTGGTTGGTCATCACCTGGACGGCCCGATACCGGGGCATGCTCAGTGCGGACGCGCGCTACGGGAGGCCGGGGCGTGAGGTCGTCGAGCCGGGCGCCGACGGCCGGTACTCCCTGCGCCGCCTGTGGTGGTGGACCCCGTACGAGTCGATTGATCAGCCCGGCTGAGACTCCAGCTCAGCCGAGCTCGAGGGCGTGAGCCCGACGAAGTGACCGCGTCCTGCGTCGACGACCCGTTTTGGCATGATCCCGATAGGGGTGCGAACCTCCGCACCCGCCGATCGAGGGGACAGCCATGCGCAGCACAGGGGGACTTACGACCACCATCGCAGTGGGAGCACTGGCCTGGCTGCTGGTTGGCTGTTCCCAGGACAAGTCGATCAGTGCCGAGCACGCACCGGCATCGGCGGCGTCGTCGGCCGACACCCCGCACGCTGGTCTTCCCAGCGGGGTGATTGCTCTGGGCCAGGCTTCCCCCGTTGCAGCGCAGGGGTGGGGCCTGTCGGTAACCCCGTTTGAGGAGGCACCGGCGGGCGACGCCACGTACGCCGGAGTGCCCGCGGGCTGGAGTGTCCTCAAGACGACGGCCAGGTTCACTAACAAGGCCGCCCACGTCGCCCGGCTCCCCCAGACGACGCTGACCGTCCGGTACGGCGCATTCGGACGGGAGGCAGTCCCGGTCAAGGGCGGGTCCCTCACCGGGCTGCCCGCCCGGGACGATGCCGTGAGGCAGACACCCGGCGGCACTTTCACTGCGGAGATCGGCGTAGGCGTACCTCCGCAGGCTCTTGGCCAGCGCGTTACTGTCACCGCCGAGGCAACCCAGGAGGGGCTGGCCCAGGCTGACAACCTCTTCTTCGAGGGCAGCCTCCCGGGCAAGCTGGCCGCACCGGACAACCAGGCCGCGCCCAAGCCCAGACGGTGACCGCCGCAGCCACGATCCCGCTGGGGTCCTGGTCCCAGGAACAGGTACGCATCTCGCCGATCACCCTCGGCGAAGCCAAGGACGGCAAGCGCGAAGCGTCTACCGAGCTCACCGTCACCAACAAGGAACCTGACCCCCGCGCCGGCCTTGGCGTGACCGTGCGAGTGATGGCCGGCGCAGCCCTCACAGACGTCGCGGCCCTGACGCCTGGACTCAACTTCTCCGATGCGCCCATCGCTCCGTCCCGGTCGGCTACCGTCACGGTCCGGTTCCGCATCCCCGCCACGGCCGTCCCCGGACCGGTGACTATCGAAGCGGTGGACCGGGACGGTTCCCGGACCACCTTCAGCGGCACCGTCGGCTGAAGGATGAGCACCCCGGCGCCATCGCCGGCACTCACGGAGGTGCCGTCGGTGGGGGGCCGTTGCGCGGAGCCCCAGGAGGCCCCGGATGACACGCAGGTTCCGCACAGCGCGAGATCGGAACTGGTGATCCAGCAAACTCAAAAGGCTGCCCGATGAGGATCCGGTCTGCATCCGGACCAGGGCGTCAAGCGCGAGCGTGGCCTGCCTATGGGCGAGTACGGACGCCGAGACAGCGCCGGCGCCGCGCGGGGAACAGCTGTCCTTTGTTCGTACGGTGGACGTCGATCCGTCAGGCTTCGGGTACCGGGCGCCTTCCCGGTGCCCGATCTCGACCCTGCCCGCAGGACCCTCGTTGCCCTGCCCGCGGTGTAGCCGGTGGGCATGACCGCGTCCTAATCTCGCCGACGGCCGCCGTTGCCAGGGGGCAACGACGGCCGTGAGGGAGCGTGCTCGGTGGGCGGGTGCATGCCCGGGAATGAGGGGGCTGGCGAGCGATCAGTCTTCGCCCGAGGGGTCAGGAAGGCGATTCGGTTCGGGCCAGTCGTCGGCGGGCCTTGCGCAAGAGGACTCCGAAGACGGGAAGGGTGAGACCGAGGAAGAGGAAGACGATCGCGACGCCGGAGAGTGCGGGCGAGAGCTTCTCCTCGAGCCTGAGCGACCACGGCGATCCGACGGTGTGGGCGAGCAGGTATCCGCCCTTGGACGCGGTATAGCCGATGCCGGCCACGGCTGCAGCTGCGGAGGAACCGTAGCCGACGGTGGACCAGGGCCGTTCGGGCCAATTCAGAGTGGCGCTCTTGCCGCACATGAACGCAAGCTCGCAGCAGGTCACGAACACATAGCCGAGGTAGACGAGCAGGTAGACACGGACCGGGACGTTCGCGGCGTGCGCCGTCGTGAACTCGACTCCGGCAGCGTTGGCCTTGAGCCAGAGCGGGATCATCACCAGGAGAACGACGGAGGCCACGCTCGCACGCTGGTAGATCGCCGTCTTGAGGTACTCAGGGTCGTAGGCGATGTCGACCATGGTCAGCTGGAGGCTGGCGCACCAGAGGACGGCGCAGATGTGGGCGATCAGTTTGGCTATGCTGTCGACTCCCGTCAGCTGCTCCGCCCAGGAGGCGATGGCAGGGACGGCGAAGGCGACTCCGACCGTGCAGATGCCGAATGCGTAGCTGATGCACCGGTTGGCGACGGTTGGTGACTTGCGGGCGCGGTACATGCAGGCTGCGGTGACAACCACACCCAGGATGGCGCACGTGCCGAATATGAGGCCGTCGAGGGGCGTGCCACTGCTTGTGCTGTTCACGGGGTACTACAGACCACCTTCCAAAGAGTCGGCGGCGTACTTCGCTGCCTCCTTCATGCTCCGGCGCCGTCGGTAGCGACGGGTGACGTCGCCGGTGTCGATTTCGGTTGGGATCTCTGTCACGGGGACTTCGGGTTCGAGACCGAGCTCCATCCGGCGCTTGCGGAGGTCGCCCAGAAGCGCTTCGAGGTCTCCTTGAGGAAGACCTTCGAGATGTCTGACCACGTCACGGGCCGTTGGGTTGCACTCTATGACCGACAGCACAGCGACGTCGTCCCAGCCCGGGAGTAGAAACGCGCTGGGTGCGCCAAGGATCGTGGCCAGGGCCGTCAAGGTGTTGGTCGTGGGGTTGTCGTCGTCGCCCGCTCGAAGATTGGCGAGCTGCTGGACCGACCCACCGCGTGTATGGCCGGGGAGGGCTCGGAACTCGGCAGACAGAGTTCGGTTCGAGGGCGGCTCTCCGTCAGGCCCCGGCCGGCGGCGCAAGAGGAAGCCGAGCTTGGCGGCAAGGGTCAACATTGGTACCGACCAATATCACTGATCGATAGCTGTATGCCACAGCTTGCCGAAACCTTCACGACCGTCGTCCTCGCGGATGCCCCAACCTCACGTCGCATCACACTTTAGTTGACAGTTGCGCCGGGTCCTGTAGATGATCATATCGTCAGCCTTCGGCCACTTCAGTGGCAGTAGGTGGTATTTGGTGCACCCTGACCAGCCGGGTGCACCGCGGACCCGGGGGGGGCGACCGTGAGGACGAAGTACCGCCTATCTGAACCCAGGCAGCTGTCGTGCCGAGGGTTGCTTCGGCGTGTCCTGCCGTAGGACATCAGCCGTCTACAAGCTCGGCCCCTGCCCGCCGGCGCATCCTCTCGAGCCGCATAAATCCGGGTGACGGCGCTCCGAATCCGCCCTAACCTCCAAGACCCACCGGCACCCTGCACCTTCAAGCCCAGGGGCACTGCGCCACTACGCGGCCACCGCACACCGTTCTGACCACGACTCACCTCTGGGGGATATGCCAATGGCAACCTCGACGCATTCTGAGATAGGCCGCGTCGGCCTTGCACTCGTCGCTGGTTCCGCCGCGGTTGCCGTACTGGCCGGCTGCACCAGCGGGTCGGCCGAGAAGAAGCCGGCGCCGCCGATTTCCGCTTCGCCGTCCGCAAGTACAGACCCGCAGGCCGCGGCGAAGGCGGAGGTGGCAGCGGCATACCGCGGCTACTGGGATGCGCAAGTCAAAGCCTTCGCGAAGGCTGACGTCCGCGACACCGGACTCGAGAAGTACGCCTTTGATCAGGCCTATGCACGGGCACTCAGCGATGTCGCGACCATGAAGGTCAACGGCAGCGTCATGAAGGGCGAGCCTTCCCTCAACCCCGAAGTGACGGCCGTAAGCCTCGAGGAAACCCCACGGAAGGCCTCCATCACCGACTGTGTCGATGTCACCAACTGGAAGGTCGTGGACCCTAAGACCGGCACCGAGCTTCCTCTACCTGCCGAGAGGCTGAAGCGGTTCGTCACCCGGTTCGAGGCCCGCACCGTCGGCGACGAGTGGAAGATCGTCACCGTCGATCAGCAGGACCGCGCGTGCTGAGGACGCGAGCCCTGGCGGCGGTGCTCATCAGCCTTCTCGCCAGCCTCGCCATAACGCTACAGCCTGCCCCACAAGCCTGGGCGAACGGCCCGGGCGTCGACCACTGCAACGGGTGGGTTTGCGGCGGAGTCACCGTACCCGGAGGGCCGGGCAAGCCTGGTGGTGGTGGTGGTGGGGGTGGTGGTGGCGGTGGTGGCACTAGCGGGCAGACCTGTGCAACCGGAGCGACAAGCCACGACAAGTGGCCGTGCCACATAGATGGCATCGGAACGCTCGACGAGCGGACAATGTGCTACATCGGCCCGCTGCAGCCCCAGCCCCCGAAGAGTGACCCTGTGTGGCAGGGGCACACGGATGGCGCCATCTACTACTACGCGTGCCTCGGCTCGACGAACGGCGCCCTGCCCAACGGCCGCAACGGAGGCTTCGCGGCGTGGAGTGCCACGAACCCTGTGGGCACCGGTCCCTCTGCGGCGCAGCTCGCTCAGCAGGCGTACAACAGGATGCGTCTGGACGGCGCGAAGATCGGATCTGCTCCCCCATCCGGGGCAGAAGGCCTTGTGGGTATGCCCGTTTGGTTGTGGACCGAGCAGTCTCCGCAGACATGGGGTCCACAGTCCATGACTGCTGCTGCCGGCGGCTTGTCGGTCACGGTGACCGCGAAGGTGACACGCATCAACTGGTCGATGGGCGGCGGCACGACCATCACCTGCACCAAGCCGGGAACGCCCTACCAGCAGAGCCTCGGAAAGGCCGACTCCCCCGACTGCGGCCACCGGTACACCAAGGTCGGCAACCACACGATCACGGCCACGAGCACATGGGTCGTGGACTGGGTCGCCAATTCCGGCGAGACCGGCTCGATCCCGGACACCACCCGCACCTCTTCGACCACGGTTCGCATCGGCGAGCTGCAGGTCGTCAACTAGCACGAGGACCACGCAGACGATGGCGACGATGACCACATCCAGGAAATCAGCAGGGCCCGAGCGGCCGGAAGCACCGGCTGGCCCTCTGCCGATCACACAGGAAGCGCCCCGCCGGCGACGACGCCCCGTCGTGGTCGGAGCCGGCCTCGCGCTCGCCGCGGTCGGCGCCCTGGTAGCCGTCTGGCAGGTGAACGAGGCGGGCAACCGCGTCGCGGTCATCGCGGTGGCACATGACGTCAAGGCCGGAGAGGTCGTCAATGCCTCCGACCTGATAGCCGCCGAAGTCGCGCCCGACCCGGCACTAAGGCCCGTGCCCGTCACCCGCAGCAAGGACATCGTCGGCAAGGCCGCCGCATTCGACCTGGCCAAGGGCACGCTGGTCACCGACGCGTCGGTCAGCGAAGGCGTCAACGTGGCCAAGGGCCGGGACACGGTAGGCATCCTCGCCAAGCCCGGGCAGTTGCCTGCCCGCGCGCTGCGCACCGGCGATGCCGTCATCGTGGTCAACACCCCGCAGGAGAACGCGGACCCGACGAAGAACGGGCAGAAGGCGACGCCCGACAGCATCAACGCCGTGGTCGTGGGTGTCTCCGCGCCGGACGCGAACGGTGCGCAGGTCGTAGATGTGGCCGTTGCCGGAACCGACAGCGCGCCGCTGGCAACCTGGGCGGCGCGGGGCAGCGTGGCCATAGTCTTGAAGGCGAAGAACTGATGGCCGTCATCGCGCTGGTCTCGGGGAAGTCGAGCGGCGTCACTTGCTCTGCGCTCGCTCTCGCCCTGGCCTCTCCTCGGCCGTCGCTGCTCGTCGAGGCCGATCCGGCTGGTGGAACCATCCGCACCGGTTACCTGAGCGGTGAGGGAAGCGCAGCCGTCGGCATGCACCGGCTGGCGGCCGCCGACCGGCAGGACACGCTGGCCCGTGAGTTCGCCCAGCACTTCGTCAGCCTGGACCGGGACCTCACCGGCAACCGGATGCTGCTGCCGGGCCTGACCGACCCCTCGCAGGCTCCGTCACTGGCGCGGACCTGGGACCAGATCGCCACGCTTCTGGGCGTCATGGACCAGTCCGGCTACGACGTGATCATCGACGCCGGACGGATCGTGCCCGAGTCCGAGACCCGGCTGAGCACGACCGCCTACCCGACGCCGCTGCTTCGCCGGGCCGACGCCGTCCTGCTCGTCGTTCGCACCACGCAGGCGTCGATCACGTCCGCCGCGCCTGCCGTGCGGATCTTGCGCGAGGAGTTGTCCCACAACGGCACCGGGGCCGACGCCCTCGGCCTGCTCCTCATCGAGGAGGGGTCCTTCTCCTCCAGCAACGTGCAGCAGGAGCTGCAGACTCCGGTCATCGGCATGCTCGCCTGGGACCCCGACACCGCCGATGTCCTTACCCACGGCAACTTCAAGCGGACACCGAAGGCGCTGATGCGCTCGGCCCGGACGGCGCTCGACGGCCCCATCAACGAACTCGTGACCCGGCGCAGGATCCAGCTGCGGCCGGTCGCAATGCCCGCGGTGGCGGGGAGGGCCTCATGACCGACACCCGCCCGGAGTCCCCGGGGATTCCCAACCTTGAGCACCTGTTCGTCCAGGCGCTGAACAAGACACCCGCGCCGGCGCCGAAACTCACGGCCGTGCCCAGTCAGGCCGTCACGGCCACCGGCCTTCCGGTGCCCTCGGCGTCGGCCGCCGACGGATCCACGCCCGGCACCCTGCCCGTCGGGCACGAGGTGATCACTGAGCTGCGCGGGCGGGCCAGTGTCCGGATCGGCGAGGCCGCAGCGGCCGAGGCCGGGATGAGCGACCAGGACCGGCGTCAGCGCGGTCAGTCGATCATCAACGAGGTCGTCTCCCAGTGGGCGACGAAGTACGCCGCCACGGCCACCCCGCTGTCCTCTGCCCAGGAGGCTCAGCTCAAGAAGGCTGTGTTCGACGAGCTGTTCAGGGCGGGCCGGCTGCAGCCTCTGCTGGACGACCCCAATGTCGAGAACATCATCATCAACGGGAGCCAGGTGCGGGTCGACTACGCCGACCGCCCCTCCCGGAAGTGGGATCCCGTCGCGGCCAGCGACAAAGACCTCATCGCGCTGATCAACCACATCAGCCGCATGCAGGGTCAGGGCGAGAGGGCGCTGACCCCGGCCACCCCGAACCTGAACATGAGGATGGCCGACGGCTCCCGCCTGGCGGCCTCCGCCTGGGTCACGCCCAGCCCGCAGGTCGTCATCCGCCGCCACCGCACGCGCGGACAGAGCCTCGAGGACCTCGTGCGCTGGGGCACCATGGACACCACCCTCGCCCATTTCCTGCGCGCCGCCGTCAAGGCCCGCCAGAACATCGTCGTCGTCGGGTCCCAGGGCGTCGGTAAAACGTCACTGCTGCGCGCCATGGCCCGGGAGATCCCCCGCACCGAGCGCGTCGGCACGCTGGAAAGCGAGTACGAGCTCTACCTCCACGAGGACCCCGAAGGGCCGGAGGTCGTCGCCTACGAGGGACGCGAGTCCAACGGCGAGCGCGGCCCCGACGGTAAACTCCAGGGCGAGCTGACGCTGTCTGACCTGTTCCCGCAGCTGCTGCGTATGTCGCTGCGCCGCGTCCTGGTCGGCGAGGTCCGCTCCAAGGAAGTCGTGCCGATGCTTCACAGCATGAACGAAGGTGAAGGCGGCAGCATGGCGACGCTGCACGCCCGCAGCCCGCAGCTGTCCATCGAACGTCTGGCCACCCTCTGCCTGGAGGCCGGCATCGGCATGACCGAGGCCCTGGCCTACCGGCTCATCGCGCAGGCCATCAACCTCGTCGTGTACGTCCGGCTGGTCGACGAGACCGAGGTCGTCGGCCCGGACGGAAAGAGCGGGCGAAAGCACAGATTTGTCAGCCACGTCATGGAGATCACCGGCATCGGTGAGGGCGGACGCCCCAGCCACCAGATGGTTTTCGCTCCCCGTGACGAGGACGGTCGACGGGAGGCCCGCGCGGTTCCGCACGGCAACATTTCCCCGGGTCGTCTGGAAGACATGGTCCGCGCCGGCCTTGACCGCAGGATCCTGCACAACCGCTGGGGTACCTGGGGCGCACCGCTGAACACGGTGATGCCGCTATGACGCTCAACTTGCAGTCCCTGCTGGCCGCTCTCGCCGGCCTCGCCGCCACTGGTGGGCTCGCGCTCGCCGTCGCCGGCGGCATTGGGTGGGCTTCTTCCACGACGGTGCGGCGCCGCAGCCGTACCGAGCAGAAGCTCCGCGCCTTCTTCGGCAGGGACCCCCGGTCCAAGTCCGCCTGGTGGGCGCAGGGCAGTTCCCGTCTGGGCGCGGCCGTCCTCGTCGGCCTGGGCGTGTGGCTGTTCACGGGCTGGCCGATGGGCGGCTTGATCACCGTCGGTGTCGTCGTCGGCCTGCCCTGGCTGCTCAACACGAGCGGATCCGGCAAGGGCCAGATCGCGAAGCTGGAGGGGGTCGAGGAGTGGGTGCGGCGCATGTCGGACATCCACACTGTCGGTGTCAGCCTGGAGGCGTCCGTCCAGCGCAGCCTGGAAACGGTCCCCAAGTCGATCAAGGATGACGTCACCCTGCTGGTGTCGCGCCTGACGGCAGGCTGGCTTCCCCTGGACGCCTACCGTGCCTTCGCCGATGACCTCAATGACGCCACCGTCGACGAGGTCGTCGCCCTGCTCATCCTCCACGTCGAGGACCGCGGCGCCGGCCTGAGCCGCGCCATGCGGGAACTCGCCGAAGCCCTCAGCCACGAGGTGCTCATGCGCCGCGAGGTGGAGGCCGACCGGCAGAAGCCCCGTACCAACGACAGGTGGGTGACCATTTTCTGCCTCAGCATCTTCGCAATGACGATGCTCTCGGGCGGATACGTTGAGCCGTACAACACCGTCATGGGTCAGGTCGTCCTTGTCGGCGTCGGCGTCGGCTTCGTCCTGGTGAAGATCTGGATGCGGAAGATGGCCGTCATCGAGCCCGCGCCCCGGTTCCTCTCCGCTGCCGACCGCTCTGGCGGCGGCCTCAGCCTGGAGGAGTCCTCGTGATGCTCTCCCCGTACGCCGTGGTCGGCGGCGCCATCGCCGGCCTCGGCCTGGTGATCGCCGCCCGCGGCATCATGCCCGGCCGGCCCGACCTCAAAGACGTCCTGACTCGCATGGACGCCAGCCGCCTGGAGAACCTCGAACGCAACCGCCACACCGGCAACCCCGACTCGCTGATGGAGAAGGCCGGGGCCGCTCTGCTGCGGGCCGCCGGCGAGGGCACGCTCCGTCTGCCCCGCCAGCAGCTGGAACTCGTCGGCCGTTCACCAGCAGCCCACCTGGGCCGCAAAATCGGTCTCGCGCTCTACGGACTGCTCCTGCCCGTCCTGGGCGTGAGCCTGGCCAGCATCGCCGGCTTCCCGATCCCCTTCGCGATTCCCTCGATCGCCGGCCTCGCCCTGGCCGTGGTGTTCTGGCTGCTCCCGGACCTGCAGCTCAAGCAGCAGGCCACCGAGGCGCGCGAGGACTTCCGCCACGCCATCAAGGCGTACTTGCGCCTGGTCCAGCTGGAGCGAGCGGCGGACGCGGCACCCACCCAGGCGCTGAAGAAGGCGGCAGAGGTGGGCGACGGCTGGGTGTTCGCAAGGATTCGGGACACGATCACCCGCGCCGAGCTCGAGGGCATCAGCCCCTGGGAGGGCCTCAAGCGGCTCTCGGTCGAACTCGACGTCCCCGAGCTCGGCGCTCCCGCCGACATCATCGCCATCGCCGGTGAGGAGGGCGCGGCCGTAGGGGACACCCTCGGCGCCCAGGCGCGCTCCCTGTCCGGAGCACTCGTCACCGCGGCAAAGGCGCAGGCCAACACGGCCAGCGAAAAGATGGTCATGCCCGTGGCGATGCTCGTCCTGATCATGACCGTCTACATCGGCTATCCCGCGCTCTCGCGGATCATGGCCAGCTAACTCCCCTACACGAAAAGGAAATCCGTCATGCACAAAGACACCCAGTGGGACTTCTTCAAGGTCTACTTCGGGGCCCGCCTGGAGAAGCTGCGGCAGGTCCGCGAAGACCGTGGAGCGATCTCCATCGAGACGATGGTGATCGTCGCCGGTCTCGTCGTCGTCGCGGCCATAGCCGCCGGCGTGATCCTCACCAAGGTCAACGAGAAGGCGAAAGAGATCAAGTGACCTGGCCCCGCAGGGCAGTCCGACGCTGGTCCCGCGCGCTCGCCGAGCGCGACGCGCGGGACCGCGGAGGGATGAGCCTTGAAATGCTCATCGTCTTCCCTGTCGTACTGCTGATCATCCTCCTCGTCGTGCACGTCGGGCTGTGGTGGCATGCCCGCAACGTCGCGATGTCGGCGGCGCAGCTGGGTGTCGAGTCCTCGCGGGTCCGCGGTGCTTCGATCGGCACCGGCACCGCGGAAGCCCGGGACTTCCTGTCCAGGGCGGGCGGCAGCATCTCCGGTACGTCCGTGAGCGGCAGCAAGGGGGCGACCGTGCGGATCCGGGTGACCGGCTACGTCGACACCATGGTTCCCGGACTCCGCCTCAAGATCGACCAGCACGCGGATGCCGCGGCCGAGCGCGTCACGGTGGCACGATGAAGACCCTCGTGCACCGGCTGCGGGACACCTCGTGCGATCGCGGGGCGCTGTCGCTCGAGGCGATGGTGCTCTTCCCCGTGCTGATCATGGTGCTGCTACTTGTCGTGGCCTTCGGCCGCGTCACCTCTTCCCACAACGCGGTCGACTCCGCCGCGCGCAACGCCGCAAGGGCCGCGTCCCTGGAACGCAATGGCGGGTCGGCGAGCAGCGCTGGCCAGGAGACGGCCCGCAGTGTGCTGAGCCAGCAGGGGCTGCAGTGCACGAGCACGTCGGTGTCCATCACCACGGGCGGATTCGCAGCACGCATCGGTGAACCCGCGTCCACCACCGCGACGGTGACCTGCGTCGTAAATCTGTCCGATATCGCGTTGCCTGGGCTGCCTGGATCCAAGACCATGACCAGTTCGTTCACGTCGTCAATCGATTCGTACCGCCAGCGCGGCTGACCAGGAAGAACGCATGAATCCCGCCCTCGCCGAACGCGTACGCCGCGCCCTGTCGAGTGACCGCGGCTCGATGAGCCTGTTCGTCCTCGTCACCATCGTGGCCTTGTTGGCCGTCGCCGCACTCGTGGTCGACGGTGGCGGCAAGCTGCGTGCCCGAACCCACGCTGAGGGCGTGGCGCATGAGGCGGCCAGGGCCGGCGGGCAGGCTGTCGACGCCGGGAAGGTCATCTCCGGCGGCGGGGTGAGTGTGGACCGCAATGCCGCTGTTGCCGCCGCGCGTTCGTACCTGAGCAACGCGGGGGTCAGCGGATCGGTCAGCGTCAGCGAGGGCGGGGGCTCGCTGGAGGTCACCGTCACCGAGCACTACCAGCCCGTCTTCCTTGGAAGCGGCAGCTGGTCCGTCACCGGCCAGGGCCGCGCGAGCCTGGTCTACCGGGGGTAGCAGCGATGAACAAGAGAAGCACCACCGCCACGATCCTGCGCGCGCTCCTCGCGCTCGTCGCTCTCGCTGTTCTCCTGGCCGGCGTGCCGTACGCGCTGCTCACCGTCGGAGTCCTGCCTGACCACCTGCCGAGCCTGGACGAAATCGGAACGGCCCTGACCAGCCCTGACAGCGGGGCCCTGTTCCTCGGGGCGATCACCCTGATCGGCTGGTACGGGTACATAACCTTCGTCATCTCCGTGCTCCTGGAGACCGGGGCGGCCCTGCGGCACCGCAGCGCGCCGCGCATCCGGCTCCTCGGCGGCTCCCAGCAACTCGCCGGTGCCCTCGTCGGCGGCATCCTCATTCTCCTGCCCACGGGCACCGCGTTCGCCTCACCCGCGAGCGCCGCGCCCGTAGCCGCGGTCGCCTCGGCCGTCCCTCAGACCTCCACGGCCACGCAGACTGCGACCGCATCGACCACCAGCGCCTACGACGGGCCCGTGCACCGCGTCGTGGCCGGCGACACCCTGTGGGACATCGCCGAGAAGCAGCTCGGCGGCGGGATCGAGTGGCACCGCATCATCGACGTCAACAAGGATGTCCCCCAGGCGGATGGCACCTTGATCACCCCGGACACCACCAACCTGCAGCCTGGCTGGATTCTGCGGATGCCCTCCGACGCCGTGCCGGCGGATTCGGCGGGGAGCGGGCTCAAGGCCCAGAATGCGGGCAGCACTTCAGCACAGACCAGCACCCACACCGTCAAGCCGGGCGAGACGCTGTCTTCCATCGCCAAGGACGTCGTCGGTGACGCCGACGACTATCCGGAGATCGCTGAGATGAACCTGGGCGACAAGCAGGCAGACGGCCGGACCTTCACCGACCCCGACGACATCCACCCCGGATGGCAGCTGAAGGTACCCACCACCAGCCCGCACGAGGCAGATACCCCGGCCACCGAACCGACGGCGCCCGACCGGGCCGCTCCCGCTCCCGAGAAGGCGACACCTCCGGCCCCGACGCCCACCCAGGGACCGGAGCAGACCGCACCGTCGCCGGTCACACCGGCCCCGCAGCAGCCGAGCTCGGCGCAGACCCCGGCGGCACCCACCACCCAGGCACCCGCGCCGGCCGAGCAGGCACCGACCGCCGTCCCCACCGCGCAGGCGCCTGCCTCCGACGCCGGAGACCAGGACACGCTGCGCACCGTCGCCGCGGCCGGCAGCATTCTGGCCGCCGGGGTCCTCTCCGTCATCGCCGGGCGCCGCGCGCTCCAGCAGCGGCGGCGCCGCCCGCGCCGCCGCATCCCCATTCCCGCGGGCCAGGCCGCCCAGTTCGAAAGCGATCTGAGGGTCGCCTCCGACATGTCGGGCATCCAGCTGGTAGACCGCGCCCTGCGCACCCTCGCGGCGAACTGCGTCAAGACCGGCCAGCCGCTCCCCCAGCTGGATGCCATCCGGATCACCGCCCGCGGGCTGGAGGTGCACCTGGCGGCCCCGACCCCGCAGGTCGCTCCGTTCAGTGAGATGGACGAGAACCCGGAGCGCTGGTGGTGCCCGACGCGCCCCACCCAGCTCCTGGATGACGACAAGGCCCGGGACATCACGCCCCCCTACCCGGCGCTGGTCAGCCTCGGAGAGACCGAAGAAGGTGAACCGGTCCTGGTCAACCTGGAGTCCATCGGGGCGCTGCGCCTGAGCGGCACCGCGGCGGACGTCCGCGCCGTCATGCTCGGCATGGCCGTCGAGCTGGCCTCCTCCGCGCTGTCGGACGACACCACGGTGGTCCTGGCCGGCCTCGGCGCGGAACTCCCCGACGTCTTCCCCATCCGGGTCGAGCACCAAGAGGACATGGCACGGGCGCTGCCCGAGCTGCGCGCGCACGATGCAATGCAGCGGGGTGCGTTGGCCGCAGGCGACTTCGACAGCCTCGACGACGCCCGCCTGGCCGACGGCGGCGGCGACACCTGGGTTCCCAAGGGCGTGATCTCGCCGCTTGAACCCGCGCTCGAGGAAGCCGACGATCTGAACGACTTGTTCGCCTCCCGCCCCAGGACCGCCACCGCTCTGGTCACCGGAGCCGTTGACCGGCTGACGGTCCCCGGAGCATGGACGCTCCCCGCGACGCCCGGCGGTCCGGTACAGCTTCCGGGCCTAGACCTCGCGGTCACCTTGCAGCGCCTGGAAGCAGAGGCGTACCTCCCGCTGATCGAGCTGCTGGCCACGGCCGACCGTACCGACGATGTACCCGCGCCGGCCTGGACGCACTCGCCCGAGGGCGCCGGCGCTCCGAACCGCCCGAGCCCACTCGCCGTGCAGGGCGACTCGGCGCTGGCTCAGGACGCCGAGCAAGGCGCGGCCTCCGAGGCAGACGTCCCCGCGGGTGGCGGCGAGCAGCAGTCGGACTCGGCACTGGCAGCTTCGGTGATGCAGGTCTCGGTGAGTCCTCTCAGCTCCTCTCTCGCCGCCGCAATACCCAGCTTGTTCCCCTTGGCCCCGTCCGTTGCCGGGGCAGGGACCAGCAGCCATGCGGAGGACGCTGCCGGGGAGGAGCCCGATGTCTACGAGGCCGAGTCGGGCGTACAACCGCTGTCCAAGGGCCTCTTCGACGAGACGCTCCAAGAGGTCCTCGCCGAACGGGAGGATCTGCCGCCTGCTGAGGTGACGGTTGAGCCGGGTGAGCAGGGCGGGGCGACAGATCCGGACGACACAGCCGCCGGACAGCCCGATGAGGCGGAGTCCGGGCTGTCTCCCGCCGCGCTCGGCCGGCAGGTGACCACGGAGGCCGCCCCCGAGGCCACAGCTCAGGTACGTGCGGCCGCCCGGGTCACCGCGGTCACCTCCAGTGTCCTGGCCGCCCTGAACACCGCACCCGAGCCTCCGTCCGCCCCGCAGATCCGCGTCCTGGGCCCCGTAGACGTGATCAGCACGCTCGGCAAGGTCGAGAGCAACCGGCGCAACGGACTCACCGAGATCGCCGCATGGCTGGCCCTGCACCCGGGCAAGTCCCGCCACGAGCTCGACGAGGCCATCTGGCCCGGCCAGCGCGTGCGCGCCGACACCCGCAACACCAACATCTCCAAGCTCAGGGCATGGCTCGGCCGCGACCCCCTGCTGGCGGCCGACGACCCGCAGGGCGCCTACCTGCCGCCGATCAGCGAGGGCGTGTACACCTTCAACGACGATGTCAGCACGGACTGGCAGCGGTTCCAGGAGTACTACCAGGACGGAATGCACCGGACCGGCACCGACGCGGACACGGCCCTGGCCTGTGCCCTGGCGTTGGTACGTGGTCGGCCCTTCAGCGACATCGATCAGTCCAAGTTCGCCTGGGCCGAGTACGACATCCAGGAGATGATCTCGGCGACTGTGGACGTCGCGCACGAGCTCGCCACCCGGCGTCTGGCCGCGCGCGACTACCGTGCCGCACTCGCGGCCGCTTCCCGCGGCTTGACCTGCGACCAGATGAGCGAGCTGCTCTACCGCGACCTGTTCACCATCTACGGCGAGACCGGCGACCGCCAGGGACTGGAACGCACAGCCCATCAGCTGTCACGCATCGCGGTCGAAAGTGGGTACGATTCCGCGCCCGAGACGGTTTCCTTGATCAACGCACTGATGGACGCGAACCGCATCGCGTCAGCCTGATCAGGATCTGCAGTTGCGTGAGCAGTGTCGGCTGATCATGAGCACTGTCCGAGCAGACCGGGCGATTATGAGCAATAGCTACGGTGTGTAGCCATCAGTTGTGGGGACCTTCCGATCTTTCGGCCTTGGACGAGGTGGGCGCTTCGTACCGTCCAGGTTCTTTGCTCGAAGACCCCGTGAGGGAGCTCCTGTTGGGGGGCTTCGTGGGGGCGGTTCCCTGGCAGCGCGTGCGGTCGGTACACAGCCGCGCTCACTACTCGAATGCGTGCTCTTGCTGGGCAGCGCAACGGTGATAGCCCGCTATCCGTCCTTGCGCGGCTGCAGCGTGGCGGTGGACAGAGCCACTGGCGCAGATAAAGCAGAGTGTCCGTGCCGGCTGCCAGGTAGGCCAGCAAGACGTGGATGGCTGCGTCGTCGCCGTCACGAACCGCCTGCACGATGAACTCGATCGTCTCTCGGGTGCGGGAGTCGATGCCCGCCGGACCGGCCGTGGCCCAACCAAGACCGGCCCGTCCGGCAGGATCGCCCGGCCCGGCGCCGGCCGGGGTGCCTGGCACTGCCGTCATGCCATCCCCTAACGGACCCCACCGCAGGTCACGGCCCGCGCGACACTGCGCGCCGGGCCGGCCGCCCTGCAATCACCTCCGGTCCGCCGACCGTAACTAGACCGACGGCAGCCTGCACTGGGGCAGCCCGCCCATCCGCACCCCTGCGCCTCGGCGCTCAGGCGGGCAGGAGACGGCTTCAGTCCTTTTCCCCCGCCAGATCGCGGTCGGCCGCGTAATGCGGGCAGGACAGGCGGTGCCACGTCACCGTGAGGTGATCCCCTGCCGCGGCGATGGTGCCGTCCTGACCGTGGGCCGGTCCCGCTATGCAGGACGGATACACAAGGGTCTGGGTTCTCAGCTCGGCCTGCGCCATAGCCTCACCGCCCGCTCCCGTCCCTGGGAGACGGGGCCACGGCGGTGACGGCCGCCTCGCCGGGGCTGCCGGCATCAGTGTCGCTGTCGGTCTCGTCCATCTCGCCGGGCAAGGGCCAGCGGCCGAATGGACCCGGACCCTCCTGGCCGGGCAACGCCCCCAGCGCAGGCGCGCCTTGGCGCGGTGATTCGCGTAGATCATTCGCGCATTCTCCCCGCCGACCAGCCCGGAACTGCCGACAGCCTGAGGGGCGACAGTGTCAGTGCGCCGACCATTCAGCGCGCAGCGCCCGGGGGTGCCGAGCGACGTACGCGGGTTTGAACAGGGGCAGATGGCGCTGGGTTAGGGAGCGGCGGTACTGGCGGTCGCGGGCGGGGTGAGGACGAAGCCGAGGCGCTCCGGGGCGAGGTGGTGGACGGGGGTCACCTGCCACCCCTCGGCGCGGAAGAGGTTCGCCCAGCGGTCGGCCTCTGCGACACGGGCGGCACGCAGCGCGGGATACCCGGGGTGGTTGCGCGGGTTGAGCGCCCCGTCGATGTGCGAGACCGTCAGATCCAAAATCACGTTCACGCGGTCGGGGCGGGTGAGGGTCTGTGCGCCGACGCGGGCGCCTTCGGTGAGACATTGCCCGAGGGCGGTAAAGGCGGCGAGCGGCACGCTGTTGCCGGTGAGGATGGCCAGGGCGCGGGCGACCAACTCGCGCTCGATGGGCCCGTCTTCGGGACACGGGAGAGTGCCGTGGTGGACGGCGGCGGCTGTCATGAAGTCGGGAAGGTCAACGCCGGTGACGAGGGGCACGAAAAGCTCCGTTCGAACAGGGGGAAGGTCGGGTTGATCGCTAAGGCTGTGCCGGACGCAGCGGGACGGCTCCGTGACTTGCTTGACGTCTGCGTCATTCCCGGCTTCAGCCGCCAGGCGCTGGTGGGACAGGTGCTGCCGGTGTAGTGACCTGGGCGGCTTCGGTGGCGGCGGTGGGCTTCCTACGGGTCGATACGAGCTCCAGAATGGTGCGCCCCCGATGGCTGGCGTAAGCGTCGCAGGCTTCCTTGGGACCGGCCAGGAGGCTGAGGGTGGAGATGCCAAAGGTGCGGGCGATCGCGTCTGCTTCGTCGAAACTCCACGGCGAACCCCCCGACTGGCGCCGACTCACGGCGTACTTCGGCAGATCGATCGCCCGCGCGAGCTGCTGCCGCTGCAGCCCGGTGAGGGCGAGCAGGGCGTCAACGGATTCGCGCATTGTCTCCAATGTGCTCTTCGGCATGGCCCGAGCCTATCAAAAATTGCGCTGAACGCAACTAGATTGCATTCAGCACAATCTAGCCTGTTGCCGTGGGGGTCTGAGATCGCCCTCCCACGAGGCTGAGCACACGGCTTCTGGGAGGGCGCCCGCCCAACAACGGGCTCTCTGCCCGCCGTTGGGCCCCTCCGGCGCTTTCGCCGGCCTCGGAAATTCACGGTGATCACTTCGTCACGTCCCCTACTTTGCCGGACACCACCAGTCCCTCACGACGTGGAGTCCCCCATGACGAGCACCCCCGGCGTACGCCCGGAGATCACCGACTTCTACACCCGGTCCGACGAAGCCTCACGACTGAACTCCACCGCCACTGGCACCCTGGAGCTGGCGCGCACGCGCGAGTTACGCCGCCACCTCCCGCCTGCGCCGGCTCGCGTGCTTGATGTCGGCGGAGGGCCAGGAACCCACGCCCGGTGGCTCGCCGAGGACGGCTACACCGTGCACCTTGTGGACCCCGTGCCCAAGCACGTCAGCCAGGCCGCCGCCCTTGACGGCGTGACGGCCGAGCTGGGCGATGCCCGCCACCTCACCGCCGCAGCCAGCACGTACGACGTCGTGCTGCTCCTCGGCCCTCTCTACCACCTCCACGACAAGACTGACCGGCTGTCCGCGCTGACCGAGGCGGCCCGCGTGGCCCGGCCCGGCGGTCTCATCGCCGCCGCCGCAATCTCCCGCTACTCGCCCCTCCTGGACTACATCGCCACCACCGGCATCACCGAGCCCGCCATCCAGGACGGTGTACGCGACAACCTCGACCAGGGCCGCTACGCCGGACAGCGCGGCTTTACCGTCGCCTACTTCCAGACCTCCACCGAGCTCCGCGCCGAGGTGACGGAGGCCGGACTCACCGACCCCACGCTCTACGGAATCGAAGGACCCGGCTGGGTCGCGGTCAAGGCCATCGAGAAGTACACCGACACCAACCTCTTGGGCACAGCGATGTACGACGCCGCGCTCGCTGCGGCGCGCCTCGCGGAACCACACCCTGCGCTCACCGACGCCTCTGCCCACGTTCTTGCCATCACCCGAACCTGACCGGTCTAGGGTGTCGCCCCATGACGATTCTGATCGTGGGTGGGTCCGGATTCTTAGGCGCCGAGCTGGTTCGGCAAGCCGTAGCGGCCGGACACACGACAGCCGCGACCTACGCGACCAGGCCGGGGCGCACCCGGGCGGTCGCCTGGCACGCCCTCGATCTACGGGATCCCGGAGATGTGGAAGCGGTCGTGGCCGAGGTCAGCCCTCGTGTCGTCGTCAACGCATCCAGCGGCAAGGCGGACTGGAAGATCACGGCCGAGGGACCTCTCCGCCTGGCGATCGCCGCGGCGAAGTCCGGGAGTCGCCTGATCCATGTCTCCAGCGACGCCGTGTTCTCCGGCGCTTCCCACGTCCCCTACGACGAGTCCTGCCTTCCCGATCCCATCACCCCGTACGGTGCAGCGAAAGCGGCGGCAGAGACCGGGGTCCTTCTCGTACATCCAGACACCGTCGTCGCACGCACCTCCCTGATCATCGGCGACGGGCAGTCCGAACACGAGCGCGCTGTCCACGAACTAGCCGCCGGTACCCGCGTCGGTGTCCTGTTCACGGACGACATCCGGTGCCCAGTCCATGTGAGCGATTTGGCCGCAGCTCTCCTGGAACTGGCGTTGGGAGATGCAACCGGCATCCACCACCTCGGCGGAGGCCAGGCCCTGAGCCGTCACGAACTCGGCGTACTCATCGCCAGGCGCGATGGACTCGACGAATCGCAACTGCCCACAGGCCTACGGGCCGACAGCACGCTCCCCGGGGCCCTCGACGCCCGCCTCGACAGCCGCGCAACCCAGCGCAAACTGCGCACCACGCTGCGTGGCGGCCGCCAGTTCCTCACCTCGGCGGCCTAAACGCCGGCGGTAAGCGGCGGCGGCCCGGAGCTCGACCTCGCCCTCCTCCTTGCCCCCGCACCCTGCGAAATGGACGGAGCTCTGGTCCCGCTGTTCAGGCTGGCCGGCGGTCCGTGACGGTTCAACGGTGCCGCCCCGGCCGCCAGGCGCACCACTCCGGTTCAGGCCGCTCCGGCCTTGCTGCCCGACCTGGTTGGTACGGTGTAGTCGCGTACCTCCCTCCAGCCTTCACTGTCCGGTCCTTGGCCCGCACCCGCGCGGGATCCCTTCGCGTACGAGCCGGTCATCGTCGACGTGCCGCCGCTGGGGATGTACGACCCGTCTTTGGGCCTGACCGCCGCCGAGCAGGACGAAGTTCTGCGCCAGCTGCGGCCGCCCGCCGAAAGCTGACGCGGAAGCCCGGCCGGCCCGTACCTGGCCTCGGTCAGGTGCTGGCCGGTGCCAGCCCTGCAGCGGTGGCCTGCTGCATCTGCTCGGGGCTGAGCCGGTCCAGGCGTTTGCGCAAGTTGTTGATGAACTGGCCCACCTTCACCTCCTCGCCCGCGACCATGACCGTGTCCCGCTGGCGGACGGGTGCGTCGTCGCCGTGCTGGGCCCGGAAGGCGGCGACGGCCGCCAGGCCGTGGTCGAGCTGGCGCTGCTGGCGCAGTTCCCGGCCGGTCGGCGCCGGCTGAATCGGGGTGATGCTGATCTCCCTCAGCAGGCGGACCTGGTCGGGGTGGAGTTCGTCGAAGGCGATGCTCTGCCGGTAGATCCACTCCCCGAGGGGCTCGTTCTCGTCGGTGACGAAGTCGCGCGGGACGTCGTCGAGGTTGATGCTGGCCTCGCTGTAGCGGCGGGCAGTGATGTACTCGCGCTGCCAGGTGACCGGCCAGACCGGGTTCCACCATTCATACAACTCAGCCAGCTGTGTCTCAACGGCATCGGGTGGCAGGCCCTTGGCCGCGCGCTGCCGGGCGTTGCGCCGGCAGTTGACCAGCCAGCGGCCGAACGCGTACTCGCCGATCATCTCGTCTGCGGGTACGGCAAGGTGTCCGTGTTCTTGCACGTAGAGACGGGCGTGGGCCAGGCCCCGCTCGGCGGCCTGCTTGCGCAGGTCCCAGATCATGCCGATCGCGTTGAGTTCCTTGATTCTCTTCGGGCTCAGGCGGTGGCTGGCGTACATCTGGCGGGCGTAGTTGATCCACCGGCCGAGCGCGAGGCCGGTCTCGTCGTCGAACAGCTGGGGGACGTCGAGGTGGCCGTGGGCTGCGAAGTACTGCTCGGCGGAGGCCATCCCGCGTTGCCAGGCGGCGTCGCGCGGGTGCAGGACCCGCAGGCGCAGTGCGAGTGCGAGGGTGTCGTCGGGGAAGGCCCGGTCCATCAGGAGCCGTTGGTCCTGCTCCGGTTCCGGCTGATCGTCCTCGTCGTCGCAATCGGTGCGCTCGGTGGCGGTCTGCGGAACGGCTAGGCGATCGGCGAGCCGGTCGTCGTGCGCCTTCAGGGCCTGGAGGACCTTCCACAGCGGCTTGTAGACGGGCGAGTCCAGGAGGTCGTTCGCGTCCTGGTGCGGGGCGATGAACAGCAGGACCAGGATGGTCGCCTTCTTCCCGGCGCCGGGCTGCTGCCGCAGTGCTCGGCCGATGGCCTGCACCGTGTCGACGACGCTGTCCTTGGTGTCGGCGAAGACGACGCAGTCGATCGAAGGAATGTTCACCCCCTCGCCCAGAAGGCGTGCGTTGGCGATCACGGTCCGCTCGGCCGGCGTACTGCCGTCCTCGGGCTGGCCGTCGAAGGTGTTCAGCAGGGAACGGCGCAGATCGCTGGACTGGGTGCCGTCGATCCCGCGGGCCCACAGCTGCTCCGGGTCCGGGAAAACGGCCTCGGGGGTGTCGAGCGAGGCCAGGTGCCGGGCGGTGGCCTGGAAGGTGTCGGCGAAGTCGTGGGCGTCGGCCACGCGGTGGTGGAAGGTGACGACTCGGCGCAGGTCGAGCTGTGTCATGGCGCGCAGCACGGCGACCTGGAGGGCTGCGGCGCGCAGCTCGGCCTCGGCGGCCTTGTCGGGCAGGCCCAGGCGGGTGCGCAGTTCGCTCTCGTGGACTTCCAGGACGACGACGCGGTAGTCGGCCAGGAGCTGCGTGTCGATGGCCTCGGCCAGCGGGAGGCGGAACGAGGTCTCGCCGTATAGCTGGGTAACCGCCATGGACGCGACGAGGGCGGGGTCCTCGCCGTCTCCGGCGGACCAGATCCGTGGAGTGGCGGTGTAGTACGCGCGGCGGCCGGCGGGGATCTGTTCGTCGTCGTGGACGGCAGCCCATTGCTTCCCGATGAAGCCGCTGGTGCGGTGGGCTTCGTCCACGCTGATCAGCGCCCAGGGGGCGAGGTTGTGCTCCCGGTGGGCTTTGTGGATCTTGTTGAGAGACTGGTAGAGGGCGAAGACGGTGCCGTCGGGGTTGTCGTTGATCCAGGCGGCCAGGTAGCCGGGACGGGTGCTGGAGGGGACGTGTTCTCCGGGGACGACGGGGCGCCGGTGGCACATGGCCATGACCGGGCCGGTGTGTCCGGCCTCCCGCCATTCGGTGATGGTCTGGGCGAGGAGTTCGAGCGTGGGCAGCAGCACGAGCTGGTGGCCGCGGCGCACGACCTGCTGGGCGACGCGGGCCGCGATGACTGTCTTGCCGGTGCCGCAGGCGGCGACGACGGTGGTGCGGGTGCCGTGGCGCAGCGCTGTCGTCGCGCAGTGCACGGCGCGTGCCTGGTGCGAGCGCAGGCGCAGCCGGCGCGGTGTGGCAGCGGTGGCGGTCACGGCGGGGTGTGCCTTTCTGAAGGGAGCGGGGGGCGTGGAGGTCAGTACTGGACGGTGAGGTAGTCCAGGTCGTCGAGGGTGACGGCCAGCCCGGGGGCGCGGGTGCCGCCGTCGGTGAAGTACACCTCGGCCAGGCCGTCGGCGAGGATCTGTCCGAGATCGTCCTCGCTCGCGCCGGCCTGGCGGGCGTTGAACAGTGCCTGGGCGTACTCGGGGGGCAGGGTGCGGGTGATCCGGCGCTGGCGCGGGTCGTTGGTCGTGCCCGGGGCTGCGGTGAACCCGAATCGGCCGCGTAGGGCGACCCGGATTCCGGTGATCGTGGCCGCCTTCTTCGCGCGGTCGGCACGGACCTTGGGCTGCCACAGCTGGCGGGTCAGATCCTCGATCTTCCCCGCCATGTCCGGCTTGGGCTTCTTCACTTGGTCGTCGCGGTAGCGCTCGACGGTGCGCTGGTGGCAGCCGAGCTTCTCGGCGAGGAGCCGGGCGGCCTCGGCCGGGTTGTCGGTCTTCTCCTTGGACAGCAGGAACCGGACTCGCGCGCCGATCGACTTGGGCATCGGCTTGGAGACGGCGTTGGCGAACGCGGCGTCGAGCGAATCCTCGATCTTGCCCATGCTGTACGTCACTCTCCGTCGTCGATGGCGGAGTTCCCGCCGCCGATGTAGTTGGCGATGTTGATGCCCTGCTCGAGCTGCTCGAGGGCCCAGGCCATGGACTCTGTGCCTTGGTGCTTGACCGAGCCGGGCCTCACGCCGAGGGCGAAGGCTCCCTTGGCGGGCTTCCCGTCGGCGGTGTGCGGCAGGATGTCGAGCGGCGAGGGCCCAGGGGAGGCGTACGTAACGCAGTCGGTCAGGATCGCCAGCGGGTAGAGGCCCGTGAGCTCGGCCGTCCGCATCAGCTTGCGGTGCATGTTGACGCGTGCACGGGACAGGACTGCCGCGCGGATGTCGGGACGCCACAGCGCCCTCTTCAGCGCCGGCCAGGGCTCCCCGTCGACGTACGAGTCGCCCTGCGGCCGCTCCTGGAGCTTGCCGATACCCGACTTGGCCGTGGCCTTGATAGCCGCCAGCAGCGCGACGGCGCCGGGATCGCCCTGCTTGTGCCGGGCCATCTCCTTCAGGAAAGCGCGCTCGTCGAGTTCTTCTCCCTTAGTGGGGATGTGCACGCCGAGGTCGGCCATCGTGGCCAGGTAGGCGTCGCGCAGCCGCGCGTACCAGGGGGTCAGGTACAGGCCGTTGTCCGGCCGGAGCCAGGCCTTCGTCGGCTGGACGGTCGCGCCGAGCTCCACGGCGTAGGAGAGCGTCGGGGTCGCGTACCAGGCCGGTCCGGTCGGCCGTTGCCCGCTGGGCGTGAACGGGTTGGGCATGCGCTCGTCGACCTCAATGTGGGACAGGTCGACCCACCACGAGCCGGGGGTGTCGGTGCGCTTGTCGAACCGCGGGTGCTCGACGAACTCGGCAGGCCCAAGGCCGACACGCACGTTGTTCGCGGCGGCCAGGAACGCGGTGATCAGGTCCAGGCCCACCACCATGGGCTGGGCGCGCTCCTCGGGAGTGATCAGCTCGTAGGGGCGTACCCACTGGCACGCCTCCTCGTTGAGGACCTCCGATTGGGGCCGCCCGTCGGGGAACAGCTCGTGGACCAGGGGGTGTTCGTCCAGTGCCTCCGGCGGAGCGGGATCGACCGGGCCCTGCAGCGAGCCGGCGACGGGCGCGGAGCGCCAGGTGCCGGTCTCCTCGTCCTTCTCCGCGCGGGTCTTGGGGCGGACCGACGCCATCAGCTCGTGGCTGTTGACGCCCGTGGTGCCGCGGGGGGTGATGACACGCTCGGCGTACAGGCCGAGCCGCCGGGCGACCTCGGGGGCGGGCTGCTCAACGGTGTCGCCCCACACCCGCTTCTCCAGCGCGTCCCAGGGCAGGACGGCGAGCTGGACCGATCGGCGCCCGTGCTCGACCCTCTGGAAGACACGCGGCCACGGTCCGAAGCCCCGGTAGGGCAGCTCCCAGCCGGCCTTGGTGATCTGCTTGACCACTTTGTGCTTGGCGTCGAGGCGCAGGTCGGCGCGGTCTTCGAGGGCGGACGGGAGTCCCAGGTACTCGGCCGCGCCTGCGGTCAGCACGATCAGGGGGTCGCCGTCGAATCCGTGGTGGTGCAGCTTCGGGCTGCCGAGGTGGGTCTTGTCGAGCGTCCAGGTGGCCAGGGCCGGGATGGACCTGGCCGGGCAGTTCACCACGCGTCCGTCGACCAGGTGCGCGACCAGGTGCCCGTCGGTGGCCTCCAGGACCGCGAGCGGTCCGTCGGGGAACGCCGCGTCGGCCGGGCGGGGACGGGCCCGGCGGAAGGTGACCGGGACCGGCTGGGCCGCGGGGCGCGCAGGGGGCCCGGCGGGCGTAGGGGCGGCGAGCAGGGGGGCGGGTTCTGTGACGTCCGGCCGGACGGGGCCTGCCCCCGACCCGGCAGCCGGGACCGCCGGCTGGGCAGTGGCCCAGCACGGCGGAGCGATCGCGGCCGTCGCGGCGGTGTGGAGGTGTCGCGGCTCGCCGCTCACCAGGATGGTGGTGGGCTGGCCGCAGCGCACGCAGTTGCGGGTACTCCCGTCCGGGAGGTCCCGGACCGTGTCGGGGTCGTCGAACGGGACCGGCCCGGTGGGGACGGCCGGGACGGGGTCCGGTGCGGGAACCTCCATCTCCACCACGTCGTCAGGAAGTTCCATCGGAAGCGGCTGGGCCTCAAAAAGCACGGCCGCGGCCGGCCCCGGGGCTGGCCCGGCCGGGGCGGCGGGCTCCGCGCCCCTGCTGTTCACCGGCAGCGCCTCGGTCGCGGGGACCTCATGTGCCGTGGTGGCCGCTCCGGTGGCCTCGAGCTGGCGGCGCATACGGTCCAGCAGACGGGCGTACGCCTGCCCCTTGGCGCCTCGGGGAGTGGGAGCGTTGGGCTTCTCCCACGCCCAGATCGTCTCCCGTTTGACGCCCAGGTAGTCAGCGAGCTGCCGCTTGGTCCAGCCCCAGGCTTCCCGCAGCTCGGCGCGCTCCGCCGGGGGCGGAATGGGCGGGACGGGCCCCAGGCTCAACGCCAGAGCCAGCGCGTCGCCCTCGGTGCTGCCGAGCTCGGTCATGCCACCCTCCTACTGAAACACACACGATTCTAACGCAATCCCAACTTGTGATGCCTGGCTCTCCATGCACACGGGGATGATCGTCATCAGGCCGGCGGGCGCCCTGCGGAGACGGCCATCCCCGTGCGGCAGGGCTCAGGACCAGCGGCCCTGCCACTCGGCACGGACCTCGTCCCAGACGTGCTCGATCCACCACAACCGCATCGGATTCTTCCTCCAGTACTTCCGGGCGATCCAGCGGTACCGGCCGGGACGCAGCCGTCCAGCGGCGCCGGAAGTGAGATCCGGGTCATCTGCGTGAGCGGGCGTTCGCGGTACTCATGGACGGCGCTCCAGGCATCCAGCTCCGCGTCGCCGGTCGGGTAGCGGGGCTCAGCGGGGATGCCGTGACGGGCGCACAAGGCCGTCCAGGCGCAGAACAGGGCTTCGTCGTACGTCTCGGGGCTGCTGTGGTGCTGGAAGCGAAAGCGGGGCATGGGGAGTTCCTCGTTCTGTGTTCAGGTCGTGGTGGTGGAGGCGACTACGTACGGGCAGCGGGGCCGGTGTCGGCCGGCGGAGTGCGGCGCTGGAGGTGTGAACCGGTTAGCCGCCTGTGGCCTCCTGGGCCTGGATGCGGCGGGCGGTCTCGCAGAACGAGGGCTCGCTCGGTACGCCGCGCACCCGGTACTTGTTCCAGGCGACTTTGTGGTCGCACAGGTTGCGCTTGGTGTCGCTGTGGAGGCAGCGCTCGGCGATGTGCAGGTGGGGCACGGGGGCCTCGTTTCGATTCCCGGGCCCGGCCGCCGTCGGCCGGGCCCGGCTGGGTCAGTACTGGAGGCGGGTCCCGTCGAAGGTGGCGCTGGGCGGGAGTGAGGCTCCGGGCAGGAGGCTGGTGATGACCCGGTGGGGTGCGCCGGGGACTTCGGCGAGACGGACCGACGGGCGCAGCGGCTTGGCCGACATACGGGTGTCGTCGGCGGTCATGCCGATGAGTCGCTGGGGAGGCAGGTGTACGAGGAGCGCGTCGTCCACGGTGTACCCCAAACTGCGGTAGTAGCCGTCCAACTCCGGGGCATGGTTGAGGGTCATCACGCCGTACCCCGCCTGTGTGAACCGCTCTTCGGCACGCTGGATCAGGGCCCGGCCGATGCCCCGGCGACGTTGGTCGGGGTGGACGGCCACGGCGTGGATCATGCCCAGGTGCGAGATCATCCGGTCGGTCAGGGCCAGGGTGTCGATGCCGGGGTGTTCGAGGACCCATCTGGGAACACCGCCGAGCAGCGCGCCCACGGCGGTGCCGGTGCTGTCCTCGGCGAGCAGGCACAGGTCCCGGTGGTGGGAGAGCGGCCGTCCGGGGTGCCGGGCCAGGATGTCCCGCGCGAGGCCGAAGGGGTCGGGGTCGTGGGGGTCGGCGTGAGCGATCAGGTTCATATAGGCGGTGGTGTCGGCGTGGCCCGCGACGCGGATCGTGAACGGGGCGGTGTCCGGTACGGACCCGAGGGTGGGAAGGGAAGAGGACATGGTGGAGGACTCCCGGAAGTGGCGGGCGACGGTCAGCGGCGGGTGAAGGGGTTTACACGGCGGAGCACGCTTTCAAGCGTGTGGTCGTAGGAGGTGCCCATCGGGTCGCGGGTGGTGCGGCGCTGCGGGTCGTAGCCGTACGCCCTGGCCTTGGCCCCGAAGGTTCGGGCGAGGAAGACCGCCGTCTCCAGCAACTCCACTTCGCCGGGCCTGTCCTTCCATGCCGGTTCGGTGTGCAGTACGGCCCACCGGCGGTGGTCGGTGTACGGGTAGGCGCCCCGGTGCATCCGGCGCGGGACGAAGCCCCATTTCGCCTCGAACGCTTCCCAGTAGTCATGGACCGCTGCGGAGGGGTGGCCCGCATACGGCTCGCGGTGGATGACCGCTTCGGGCTCGTCGAGCAGCCAGGTGACGCGGTGGGGCTTGTCCCACATGGCGCCGCTGTCCATGAAGGTGCCGCCACTCGGTGCGGTCGCCGTCCAGATCTCCGGTTCGGTCCACGGGCCACCGTCGGCGGCGGGCCGTTCTTTGGGGCCGACCCCCGCGACGACCACGGTCGAGGTGCCGTCGGAGTTGTCCCGGCGCCATGCGTACTCGTCTGCCGTCGCGGTGAAGTCGATCCCGGGGCTCCACTGCGGAGCGTCGGGGAATGCGGCTCGGGGAACGACAGGACGACCGCGACCTGACCGCGGCTGTTCTCGTGGCGGGGGTTCCAGGACTCGTTGATGGTGGCCTCTATGTGACGGCGTAGGCTTCGCTTCACGTCTTCAAGCTCCCAACAAGGGGAAAGGGGCGGCGCGGTCCAAGGGGACCGGCGTGCCGTCGGATGCCGGCCAGCGGGCGGCGGTGATGACCGCCGTGCCCTTGGCGACATCCACAGACTACATAGATTCATAGACTTAAGAAATCAAAAATGGGCGTCGAACCCACTTGACTCGACATTGGCCAAACTCTGTGCGACATCCCGTGGGTTGCTCTGAGCCCTCACGAGTCCTCAACTGCGTGGCCAGGCGGTTCGTCCTCTCTCCCGCAGCAGTTCGCGGGCTGACGTAACTTCGGGATTCCTGAAGCGTTCTCACCGTGTCCGATCGGTTCACGATCGTGCTGAAGGTGAGGAGGCTCGGGTTGACGCTGGCTGTCGTACGGGATCTGCGCGATGTCCGGCCGCCGGCCACGGCGGAGGAACTGGAGCAGTTCGAGACCGACGTGCTGGCGGGGTTCGTGCTGGCGCGGGCCTCGGCGGGGCTGGCGGACGGCACGATCCGCGGAGACGTCGGGCACCTGGAGCAGATGCGGTCCTGGTTCGGCCGGCCGCTGTGGGAGATGGAGCCGCCCGACGCCGACGCGTACTTCGGGAAGGTGCTGCGGGCCTCGCCGAGCGGCACCCGGCTGGGGCGCTCTCAGGCGCTGACCACGTACTTCCTGTTCCTGGAGCTGCGGCACAAGGTCGAGATCCACCGGATGACCGGTCGGGTGATCGAGTGCCCGATTGACGAGATGAACCGGCCGCGCGGCGCGAAGGACGCGGCATTGCGGATTCCGCCGTCCGGGCCGGAGGTCAAGACGCTGTTCGCCAGCTGGGGCGGCGAGCTGGCGACCTGCCGGAAGTTCGCCCCGACTGCCCGAAACTACACCGCTTCCAAGCTGATGTCCCAGGTCGGGCTGCGGGTCAGCGAAGCGTGCAAGCTCGATCTGGCGGACATCAAGTGGGACCTGGGCCGCTTCGGCAAGCTCCACGTCCGCCACGGCAAGGGCGCCCGGGGCTCGGGTCCGCGCGAGCGGATGGTCCCCTTGATCAACGGCGCCGACCGCACGTTGCGATGGTTCATCGAGGACGTCTGGGGCCAGTTCGACGACGACCACACCCGACCCGGCGCCCCGCTGTTCCCCTCCGAGCGCAGATGCTCCGACGGCTCCTCGGGCCGGGTCGGCGACGATGCCCTGCGCGGCGGTCTCAAGGCCGCGGCCACAGCACATCTGCCTGGCTGGGGCGACAAGCTCACCCCGCACGTCCTGCGGCATTTCTGTGCGTCCGAGCTCTACCTCGGCGGACTCGACCTGATCGCGATCCAGGAAGTCCTCGGACATTCCTGGATCGCTACGACCATGCGATACGTCCATGTCCAGCAGACTCGGGTCGAGGACGCCTGGGTGGCCGGGCAGCAGCGGGCCGCGAAGCGGCTGGAAGGGCTTCTGCGATGAAGTGGAACCTGCGGCTGACCGCCGCGAACAAGGGGATCTGGAAAGCCTCCGAGCTCCAGCGGAGCCTGGCCGAGCACGGCCTGGTCATCTCGGCCGGGAAGATGTCCGGGCTATGGTCCGGCCAGCCGGTCTCCCTCAAGATGGAGGACCTGGACGTCATCTGCGTCGTCCTCGGCTGCGAGATTGGCGACCTCCTGATCCCCGAGCCGGAGAAGGTACACCGCCCCGGCCAGGAGGAGACGGTCCGGGTCGCTGTCGGCTCGGGGACCGCCGCGCCGAAGGTGATCCCCAAGCGCCGGGACGGCCGGTCGCTGCCCCCGGAGTGAGCCCGTGGCACGCTTCCCGAAGGGCTACGTCAAGCCGACCAGCTCCTGCCCTGGTTGCCTGGCCTGGGGCGACTTCCGCGGACGGCTCTGCCACACCTGCTACATGTTCGGCCGCGGGCACGACGCGGCGGAATGCGCCGGCTGCCGTCGCGTCCAGCCGTTGAAGTGGGACTACTGTCGTTTGTGCTGGTGCCAGGCCCGCCTCGGCGCGAAGACAGCCGACGGCCAGGCGGCAGAAGGGCAAGACGTGCGGGAGCGGCTTGCCGCCGTCCGGCACCAGCAGCTGTTCTTCGTGGGGATGCACTACCGCAGAAGGCCAACGCCTCCAGCCCGGCGGAAGGGAGGACGGCGTGGCCCCCCGCGCAAACCGCCTCCCGCGCCGACCTGGCATCCCGACCCCGGCTGGCGGCAGCCGCCGCTGTTCGAGCAGATCCCCCGGCGCTTCGATCGGCTCGACCCGGCCGACGCCGACCTGGCCAGCCCGTGGCTTGCCTGGGCGAAGTACCTCGCCCACCGGTTCGCCGAGGCACGCGGCTGGGGACGCAACATCCGCTTCGCGGTCAACCGCGGCCTGGCCGTCGTCCTCACCGGTCACGTCGAGGGCGACGTCATCCGGCACACGGAGATCTTCTCCCCGCTGCGGACCCTGGACCTGCCCGTCGGCCACATCGTCACAGTCCTGGAGGAGATGGGGATCTTCGAGGACGACAGCGAGCCATCCTTCGAGCGCTGGCTCGTCGGACGCCTGGAAGGGCTCGCACCCGGCATTGGTTCGGAAGCCGAGCGCTGGACCCGAGCCCTGCGCGACGGCGGCCCTCGCAGCCTCCCGCGCAAGGAGGGCACGGTCTGGCTCTCCCTCAACCACGTCCGGCCAGCCCTGCTGAAGTGGTCGAACCGCTACGACCACCTACGGGAGGTGACCCGCGATGACGTCCTCGCCCACGTCAAGAGGCTGCACGGGCACCAGAGGCGTGACCAGCTCGTCGCCCTGCGGTCCCTGTTCACCTGGGCCAAACGGCAGGGGCTGATCTTCCGGAACCCCACCAGCCGGATCAAGGTCGGGCAGAACGAGTACGCCGTGCTGCAACCGCTCCTCCCCGATCAGGTCGAGCACTCCGTCGCGGCTGCGATGACCCCGGCGGCGCGGCTCGTCCTCGCCCTCGCAGCCGTCCACGCCGCCCGGGTCGCCCAGATCGCCGCCCTCATGCTCGACGATGTCGATCTCGGCAACCGCCGGCTGACCATCGCCGGACGGGCCCGGCCTCTCGACGACCTCACCCTGAAGCTCCTGATGGGCTGGCTGGATCACCGGCGCCGCCGGTGGCCGAGCACCGCGAACCTCCACCTGCTGATCAACAACCAGACCGCCAATACGACCGGCCGGGCCAGCAACCACTGGATCAGTGCTCCGCTACGAGGGCAGGACGCCACCCTGGAGCGGCTTCGCGTTGACCGGCAGCTCGAAGAGGCCCTGACCCACGGGCCTGACCCACTCCATCTCGCGGAAGTTTTCGGGCTCGACGAGAAGACTGCAATGCGCTACGCGGACTCCGCACGAACCCTGCTGGAACAGGCCGCTGAACAGCACCTTCAATGAAATCTGCTCGACCGGAAAGCATCATGAAGGGAATCATGGATGAGTGACGTCCACCGAAGCAGCAGCAATCGCTCTCCAAGACCATGCCGCCCTCTGGAGCATGGGCGAAATCCGCGCGAGCGATGTCGTGAATGCCGCCTGTGATGCGCTCGTCGCGGGACTCGACACCCCCGGCCTCCGCATCCTCGCCGCCTGCACGCGCGCCGAGGCGGACTACGACGTCCACCACCTGCTTCCCGAAGCACTCGACGAACTCGGCCTCACCTTCTATCCGGTCGCCAGCGAAGCCGGCCAAGAGGCCGCCGCCCGAGCCCTCGCACGCCGCATGCTCGCCGGAGAGCTCACGCCTCGGGAGTTCACCTTCCGGATTCACCAGCGCCACGGACATGAGCTGCCCCTGACCGAGCGCCTCGCTGAACTCGACGACGAGTACGACATCCTCGAATACGGCGACAGAACCGTGGACCAGGTCGATGCCGAGGTCACCGCCGAAGCCCGCCGCCTCGCAGCCCACCCCACGGTTCCCGCCGAACCCACGGATTCGCCCAGCTGATGCACACGGACCGACCCGCGAGTTCCCGCTGAACAGACTTCGGTTTTCCTGAACCCGCGGGCCTCTACGGCCTCGGGGAACATCCGTACAGCGGTTATCGGTGAGAACGATCGTGGACGTCTAGCACAGTGATCCACTTCGCCGCTGGGGTTCGGTGGAACGCCTCCGGGCCCGGTCCGGGGCTGGCTACGGTCCGGCTCGTGCCGGTGGAATTTCTGAGCGATGAGCAGGCCGAGGCGTACGGGACGTTCGCTGAGGAGCCGACGAGGCCCGAGCTGGAGCGGTTCTTCTTCCTGGACGACGTGGACCGGGACCTGATCGCCCTGCGGCGCACGGAGCATCATCGGCTCGGGTTCGCGCTCCAGATGTGCACGGTGCGGTACGTCGGGCTGTTCCTAGAGGACCCGCTCGCGGCGCCTTGGCCGGTGGTCGAGCACCTGGCCGTGCAGCTCGGCATCGAGGACCCGTCCGTGGTCAAGCGGTACACGGAGCGGCGCCAGACGCTGTACGACCACGCGTGGGAGATCCGGGATGCCTACGGCTACCACCCCTACGAGGACGCCGAGTGGGGCCGGCGGTTCCGTACGTTCCTGCACGGGCGGGCGTGGACGCACGCCGAGGGTCCGAAGGCGCTGTTCGACCACGCGGTGGGCTGGCTGCGCCGTCACCGGGTCCTGCTGCCCGGGGTGTCGGTGCTGGCCCGGCAGGTGTCGGAGGCGCGGCAGGTCGCGGAGAAGCGCCTGCACGCCACGGTCGCGGGCGCCGCCCGCCGCGCGGACCCGGCGCTGCCCGGGGACCTGGTGGCGACGCTGAAGACGCCGGAGGGCTCGCGGTTCTCGGAGCTGGAGCGGCTGCGCCGGCCGCCGACGCGGACGACGGGCACGGCGTTCGCCCGCGCGCTGGAGCGGGTGGACGAGATCGGCGCGTACCGGCTCGGGCGGCTGAGGCTGTCGCAGATCCCGCCGAACCGGATGGCGGCGCTGGCCCGGTACGCGCTGGGCTCGAAGGCGCCGCTGCTCGAGCGGGCGGCGGAGCCCAAGCGCACGGCGATGCTCACCGCGGTGATGCGGCACCTGGAAGCGAAGGCGATCGACGAGGCCCTGGACCTGTTCCAAGTCCTCATGGCTACCCGGCTGCAGAACACGGCGAAGCGCAAGACGGAGAAGGAGCGGCTGTCCACGCTGCCGCAGTTGGAGAAAACGTCACGGGTGCTCGCGCGGGCGGCGAAGGTGCTGTTCGAGGAACTGGAGCTGGTCGAGGAGTAGGAGACGGACCTGGACCTGGCCACGCTCTGGGCGGCCGTAGAGGAAGTCGCCCCGCGCGCCGCCGTGATGACCGCGGCGGCCACCGTGGTCTCGCTGGTGCCCGAGGACGAGAACTCGGCCGAGGTCGCCATGCGGGCCGCGCTCACGAACCGGTACGCCACGGTCCGTCCGTTCCTCGCGTTGCTGGGCGAGTCGAAGGCTCTGGACGCGGCGAGTGCCGGGAAGCGGGTCCTGGCCGGGGTGCGCGGTCGGCCGGCGCTGGCCAGGCGGAAGGTGGGCGTCAAGCCGCTGCTGCCGCGCGAGGTGGAGGACAAGCTCGTGCCGCCCGCGTGGCGCAAGGCGGTGTACGCCAACCCGGATCTGCCCCAGGGCGCGGTGGACCGGGACGCCTACGTGGTGTGCGTGCTGGAACAGCTGTACCGGGCCCTGAACAACCGCGACGTCTTCGCCGCGCCCTCGCACCGCTGGTCCAATCCGCGCGCCCGCCTGCTGGACGGGCCCGACTGGGACGCGGTCAAGGAGGACGTCCTGGCGGCCCTGAGCCTGGATATGCCCGTCACCGAGCACCTGGCGGAGCTGGTGCGGGGCCTGGACGCCGGGTGGAAGCAGCTCGCCGAACGTCTGGAGGAGGCGGGGCCGGCGGCGAAGGTGTCCATCGAAGTGCAGGACGACGGGCGGGTGAAGCTGAACGTCGACAAGCTCGGTGCTCTCGGCGAACCGAAGTCCCTGACCTGGCTGCGCAAGCGGGTCGAGCAGACGCTCCCGAAGATCGACCTGCCGGACCTGCTGTTCGAAGTGAACGCCTGGACCGGGTTCCTCGACGCCTTCGTACACCTCGGCGACGGCACCACCCGGATCAAGGACCTGCCCACCTCGGTGGTCGCGCTGCTGGTGTCCGAGGCGTGCAACATCGGCCTGACCCCGGTGGTGAACCCCGGCTACGAGGCCCTGACCCGGGCCCGGCTCGTGCACGTCGACCAGTACTACCTGCGCGCCGACACCATCGCCGCGGCAAACGCGCGGCTCATCGCCGCCCAGACCGGCATCCCGATCGTGCGCTACTGGGGCGACGGGCTGCTCGCCTCCGTGGACGGGCTGCGCTTCCAGGTACCGGTGCGCACCATCAACGCCGCCCCCTCGCCGAAGTACTTCGGCTTCAAGCGCGGCATCACCTGGCTCAACGCCGTAAACGACCAGGTCGCGGGCATCGGGCAGATGGTCGTGCCCGGCACCCCGCGCGACTCCCTGCACATCCTGGACGCCCTGCTGAACCTCGACGGCGGGGTGAAGCCGGAGATGGTGGCGACCGACAACGCCTCGTACTCCGACATGGTGTTCGGCCTGTTCAAGATCCTCGGCTACAACTTCAGCCCGCGGTTCCGCGACCTGGACGACCAGCGGTTCTGGCGGGCCACCCTGCCCGGCGTCCAGACCGGGCACTACGGCGCGGTGGAGGACCTGGCCCGCAACCGGGTCAACCTGAACAAGGTGATCACGCACTGGCCCGACATGCTGAAGGTCGCTGGCTCCCTGGTCACCAACCAGGTCCGCGCCTACGACCTGCTGCGGGTGTTCGGCCGCGACGGGCGCCCGACGCCGCTGGGGGCGGCGTTCGCGGAGTACGGGCGGATCGCGAAGACCGAGCACCTGCTGCGGGTGGTCGATCCGGTGGACGACACCTACCGGCAGCAGATGAACCGGCAGCTCACCGTGCAGGAGTCCCGCCACAAGCTGGCGAGGGACGTGTGCCACGGCAAGCGCGGCACCATCCACCAGGCGTACCGCGACGGCATGGAGGACCAGCTCGGCGCGCTCGGCTTGGTCCTCAACGCCATCGTGCTCTGGACCACGAAGTACATCGACGCCGCCGTCACTCAGCTCCGCGCCGAGGGCCACGAACTGTGGGACGAGGACATCGCCCTCCTGTCTCCGCTCAAGCACCGCAACCTCAACCTGCTCGGCCGCTACAGCTTCACCGCCTCAGTCACGTACGCGCGGCCGGGCGACACGGTGCACATCTCCGAGATGTTCCGCCTCGTGCGAGGCAACCAGCACATCCTCGACGTGCTCGACGTCCTCCACCGTGACCGTCTCGCACTGCGCATCCACGACGGCGCGTTCTCCGCGATGGACCTGACCGCCCGCCACCCGCGCACCGGCGAGCTGTTGTCCACCGTGAAGTTCATGGTCCAGACCCTCGCCGCCGCCGGCGAACTCCAGCGCGAGCTGACCTACGACGGACTGCGCGCCGCCGAGGCCAAGGGCAGCAAGGCGGGCGCCGCCCCGCCGTGGCGGCCGCGAAGACCGACGACGTACGCACCGCGTACCTGGAAGGGCGCTCCATCGCCGCCCTCGCCCGCGAGCACCGGGGCAGCCGCGGCGCCATCCGCACGGCCGTCGCCGACCTCCTGCCCGACCACACCGCCAGCGAGGAGGACGTGCCCGCCCCGGAGCTGCCGGTCACCCTCGACATGCCGGGCAAGGTCGCCGACTACCTCCGCACCACCGAGCTGGAGCCCGCCGAGCGTGCCGCGCTCGACCAGGGGACGACCGTACGGCGCGGCCAGGGCTACACCCTGCGCGTCAACGCCGTCTCCGCCGTGCACCGAGGGCTCCTCGCCCGCTGCCAGCCGCTCGACGGCGGTCAGGGCCTCCCCGCGGTCCCGGCCCAGCGCAAGGCCCGCCGCGAGTACGAGAACAGGGTCAGCACCCTCACACCCTGAACAAGATCGTTCTCACCGATAACCGCTGTACCGATTCCCCGAGGCCGTCCTAGATTTAAGGAATCGAGCGGCTGTGGGGTGCCTGCCTCCTCTTGCCGGCCCCAGAGAGCCAGCCGATACGGCTGTACCGCCGGTGCCGGTCGTACGGCCTCGTCAAGGGCGCCCGACGGCCGCCCGCTCCTCACCATGTGAAGGACACCTTCTTGCCGATCCCGCTTGCCTGGGACCAGGAACAGAATGCCGTCCAGCTCACGGAACCGACCGGCGCCCCCGCCGAGCGACTGCGCTGGCAGATCACCGACCACGGGCGCACCTTCGTCGTCCACGGCTCCCACCGGTACCCCGAACACCCGATGTACGACGTCTACTAGACCACCGACGGCACGCCGCCCACCCCGGCGACCCGCCTAACCCAGCTCCACTCCCTGACGAGAGCCCGCCTGCTGATCGCCCGACTCGCCCGGCCCGCCTTCACATCCGACTGGACGAGCTGGGAGACGGCCCGGCGAGGGCATCGACCTCGCCACCGCCCCGGTCCACGAGCACGGCACGTGGAACTTCACCTTCGACTTCGCACTCGACACCGAACGTGAGGGCTACCAATATCAGGCCGACGGAGCGCTGCTGCCCGCCGCCTTCTTCGACGACAACGAGGTCACCGACCCCGACGCCAACGCAGACGGTGTCCTCGGCATCGTCCTCGCCGCCTACACCCGCCTGTGACCCGAACCACCAATCCCCCCTGGAGTACTGCTATGACCACCCACTGGCGGCGGATGGACCACACCGCCATGACCGGCTCCCTGCTCACCTGGCGCTGGACTCCATCAGCAAGTCCTAAGGACGCGCGCCAGCGCTTCTGACCGTCCAGGATACCTGGGGCCCTCCGCCAGCGAACCACAGCCAAACCGCAACCGGAGCCAGAAATGTCCCATCCCCCTGCCTTCCAATCCCACACCCCCGACTGCGTCGAACTCGTCGGGATCAGCGCCTGCTTCACCCCGATCGAGGTGGAGGGCCTGGTGCGCACCGCCGTCGATGCCCTGTACGGCAACCGGGCCGACCTCTCCGATCGGCAACGCGAACTGGCCGAGCGAGCCCGCATCCTGATAGTGCAGGAAGGCGAAGGCGACGAATAACCGGACCAGTCCGACATCACCGACGGCATCGTCGGCCAGCAGGTATCCGCATACGCCCGGATGCCCGCCGCACATGAACGGCTGAACGAGGAGTCGGCCGCTGCGGAGATCGCGTTCACCGCGCTGCTGCGTCGGCTGTTCCCCGAAGCCGCGCACATCGTTCTGGACCTCACCGACGACGACTCAGTCGTCCTCAGGCGCGCCATCTCCGCTGACGGGAGCACACTACGGACGTTCGACGACGTCATCATCATCATCTGACGAGCGGGATCGCGCTCTTTCACATCGTCCAGGAGCTGGCGGAAGCCGGAGTCGTCTTCGGTTCCCTTCCCGAAGAGCTCCGCGACCTGGACACAGACGACCGATACGCCTACCTGCCCTACATCGACCTGGGAGACAACCGATGACGTTCAGCCCGCACCGTGGCAGAGCCAGGCCGAGGCCACCGACCGGACCGGTGAGCAGGTACTCGCTGCCGCCCTGCTCGCGGCGATCGACGCCGGCGCCGTCGGCATCGACCTGTCCGCCGACGGATTCGAGATGACCGGCCCGGACGACATCTCGCTGTACCGCAGCACCCGCACGTTCACGGCCCACACCCCGGCCTCCCTCGCCCGCTACCTCGGCGTCCCCGAACACACAGTCCAGGACGCCCGCCGATAGCCGGTCACCTGCAGGCGAGTCCCTGGCCGGGCAGCCCTCGCGTGCCGCGCCCACCTCGACCTTGCCCATCTGCCTGGCTTCGCCGGCGGGATCCGGCCGCGCCTGTACGGCCGGATCCCGGTACGGGCCTTCTCGATCGTGTAGCGGCACTCTTATCGGTGCGGGAACAATGACGGCATGCGCCCTGCCCTTCCCGATCTGCTGCGCGGAGTCGCCGCCCGTCCTGGACAGCGCCGGCCCCCTGGAGCCCCTGCAGCTCACGCTCGCTGGTCGAGACGCCCAGGGCACCTTCGCCGAGGGCGTCACCATGGCCGATCAGCGCACCAGCGTGGACCGCCTCGCGGCCGCGACCGGCGCCGCCCCGGTCTTCTCCGCCCTCCGCGCCGACTCCTACACCTACACCCTGACCGCCGACCTGCCCGGAGGTTTCCTGCTCGTCGCCAGCACCCACCCCACGATGGGCAACCGCGCCCCGGCCGACCGGACCACCTCCACGCCGGACACCGCTGCCCTCCTGCGCGGTCTCCTGCCGTGGGCCAGCACTCTTGCCGCCCTGCCGGTGGACCTGAGCGGACTCGAGGTGCGTGACGACTCCCAGCGCGTGTACGTCCAGCTGCTCGTTGACAGCGCCGGCGACCCGACGGCTGCGCTCGAGATGGCGTCCACCGGCGTGCGCGCCCTGCGCACCTGCCCCGGCGTCCCCTTCGGGATCGACGGCCACGGGGCGTCTTCCCTCAGGCCACCCGGTGCTGATCAGTGTGATGTGACCGCCCCCGCCGGGCCATCAGGCGCGGCCGGGCTCCGCTTACGCCACCGGTCGTCTCTCCGCGGCGGCGTGCCGGGCGGTCTGCCGGCCGGACTGTTCAGGGTGCGGCCGATTCGCCGACGAGGCTGGCCATGGAGACGCCAGCGCACCACCACGCCGGGTATGAGGAGAGCGGGCCGATAATGCGCGCGGGATCCTGGTGTCCGGCGCTCTTCACCGCTTCGCGGGGAGGGTGAGACGGTGGCGTGCTTCGAGGTGCGCGACGGCCTGCCGGGGGATGGTCACCACTCCGTCGAGCAGGGCGCGCGCCTTGGCGTAAGCGGCCTGCCGTTCGTAGTCGCCGCCGCGGCCGTCCAGCGCGAGTTCGAGGAGCGCGCGGGCCTTGGCGATGGCAGCCCGCTCCGCCTCGGGCAAGTGGCGGGTGCCCGACTTGCGGGCGTGTTCGTCGGCGGCCTGCCACGCGGTTTTCAAAGAACTGACGGCCTGCCGGTAGGCATCGAGGTCAACACCGCGTCGGGCGTCCGCCGCGGCGTCCATCGCGTGCAGAAACGCGACGGTGCGGGAGTCGGTGACATTGGCGAGGGCCGGCCGGTCCAGGAATTCGAGCACATCGGAGGCGTACTCCCCGTACGCCTCGCGGACTTTGTCGTGATCGGTCTCAAGGGCATGGCGCCGAGCAAGGTCGGCGGCAGCCCGTCCACGGCTGTCCGCCCTGCGGCGGCGCCGACGGACCAGGAATCCAGCTACCGTGCCAACGACGCCGGCCGTGGCAGCCACACCGAGTACCGCCCAAAGGACCCAGAACGGGAACCCGCTGGCATCACCCTCACCAACGGTGCCGCCCTCGGACCGGGCCGGGTCACCCGCAATGGCCGCCGCCAGGTCCGGGCCCGCGTACATGGCGACCGAGCCAGCGAAGGCGAAGACCAGCAGAGTGATCGCACGGCCAAATTCCCGGCGTGCCCAGGCGACGAAAACTGCTCCGAGCAGCGCGGCAAGTCCAGCCATCCCGGCCATCCGAACCAGCCAGCTCATCGTGTCCCCCATCCAGTCAGCCTACATGCGTCCAGAGCCGGCGAGACACCCACCAACGGCGGGTGAAGGCTTGGGGCGTACCTTGCGCAGGAGGTTGGCCTCCCGGCCGGTGCCCCGGGCCCCCTGGTTGGAGCGCGGCCGGGCCGGGATACGGCTCAGCCCCCGTGCAACGGCGGGAGGCCGGTCGCACCTGGGCTGCGGGAGTATCGGGACGGGCTACACGGCCGGGGCGGCTCGCCTGACTCCACCACGGCGACCCATGCGGTGGGCGAGCCGGTACGAGTCGAGCTGTCCGCCGGTGCGACGGCTCATCACCCCGGCGCTGATCATCTCCTCCACCAACTGCGGGTGACTGGAAATGGCGCGCGGCCCGGTCCGCAAGGCGCGGGCGTCGTTCTCGGCCGCCCGTGCAGCCTCCAGGAGGCGGGCGGTCAGCCCGGCCTTCTCCCACAGGGCGAGGACGTCGTCCTCCTCGATGGGGAGCTGCATGCCTGCCAGCGGTTCCAGGGTGAGGCGGACCCACGGCATCGCCCGGTCGAGTTCCTCGGGCCGCGCCCCCCAGTGCGCGCCGTGCCGGAGGCCTTCGTGGTGCAGCGGGCGGTCGTGGTCCGGGTGGCTGCCCTCGGTGTGAAGGAGGGCGCTGGCCAAGGCCGCGAGGAACGGGCGCGGAGTGACGGTCCCGCGGGCGTCCTGGAGGTAGCAAGAGAGGTAGGTGTAGGTGTAGCCGTTGCGGGCGTTGACGCCCATGAACCGGCCCGCGAGAGCGGTGAACGCCCCTTCCTGGACCGCCGGGTCGTGGCGCAGTTCGGCGGGCGCGAGGAAGCGTCCGTCTTCGGTCCGCTCCCAGGTCGGCCAGGCCGCGCGGAAAGCTGCGGCCTCGGCGCTGTCGCGGTTTCCGAGAAGCTGGAAGAACAGCCCGTACAGGTCGCTGCGCTCCCGGCGGCCGAGGTAGTCGGCCCTGCCCCAGGAGAGGTCGGCGGCGTGGACGTTCAGGGTGCCGCGATCGGCGCGGGGGACGCCGGAGAGGGCTCCGTCCAGCATGTCCGGGTGGACGAACACCTTCGCGCGTCGCAGCCGCGTGGTCTGCCGCGACAGCGTGACGGCGAGGTTGAGCACGCCGGAGGCGAGGTGCTCGGCCCGGCCGCGGTCGGGGTGGAGATGGTCCAGCGCGTCGAAGAGCACGAGCCGGGTGGTGTCGTCGGTGCGCGCGGCGGCTTCGAACTCGGCGAGTGACCGTGCGGTCGCGCCGGGGTTGCGGATCAGCCAGTCGACACGCTCGGTCCAGGTAGCCCGGCTGACGAGGTCCGGGACACCGAGGGCGGTCAGGGCGACGGCGCTCCACAGGGCGCTCGGCTCAACGCCGTGAAGGCGCGCAGCTCCCCGGCGGTCGGCTGCGCCGTTTCCGGCTGGACGCCGTAGCCAACAACCGCCTCGGTCCGCTCCAGCCTCGGCATGAGGTACTCGCGTGCGGCGACCGCCCGCATCCGAGGATCGGTCAGGGCACGGACCCAGAACGTCTTCCCCTCGCCCGGGCCTCCGCGTACGACACAGCTGTCCGCGTACAGGGCCGGGCGGTGGGCGCTGGGGGTGTACATCAGCGCGGCGGGCATGGTGAGGGCGTCGGTGTCCAGGATCGCGGACAGCGCATCGTGCAGCAGCGTCCGGTACTCCGTGACGGAGAGAGTGCGAGACATCGTGTTCCTTCCGAGGCTGCCGGACCCGCCTGTAGTCGGGTCCGGCATGGGGAGTTGAGGGGTGGTGGGCGCACGGTGACGCGCCATGTTGAGGGAATTCTTGGTAGCGACCAGCCCTCCTCCGTGCCTCAGTCGCACCGGTCCCAACGGAGTGGGGAGGTTCAGGAAGCACGTCGGTGGGTGCTCGCCAGGGGTAGGCCCGAGCAGGAAATGGCCGTTCTCAAAGGGGACCCGTCAATGGTTCGCGCTCCCACCCGGCCCGCGTCCGAGAGTCGCCACAGTTCGTCCGGTGTATCCGTTGCTTCCGGGACTGGCTCCGACTTCCGTCGCCGCCAGACCAGCAGCAATGCCGAGCCATCCGCGTCCGGGAACTCTTGGACCGGCTGTCCACCGGGAATCTGTGAGACCCCGTCGTAGTACACCCTCCCCGCCCGGTCCCTCACCCGCTGTTGCAATGCCCACCCCGGCACAGCCAGGTGGGCGCGAACTCCATTCCTTCGGCCGTCCGCCCGCTGGCCGTAGCCGTCGGGCGAAAGATCCAGTTACCGTCATGTCCATTGCTCCTGACTAGATGGGCCGACGCCGGGGCGTGTTCCCGGCCGAGGGTTTGTGGGTGCCTCGGACGTCGAGGGCGGGTGTGTGGGCGTGCTGCGCCCCATGAGGGTGGGGGCGGGCGGGCACTCCCCCGGGCCACACTCCGACAATAATCAGATTCATAGATTTAGGCAATGGGCCGCGTTCCTTTGCGCCACCGGGCGACGTGGACGACCACCACAACGGAACGGACGACTGGGCATGAGCGCGGCCACCCCATCCCCGGCGCAGCTTCAGCGGCGTGGCCGGCCCAGCTCGCGCAGGGCGCGCCACGGCAAGGCGAGCCCGAAGCCGACCGCAGGCGACCCCACCCCCTCCCCGAACTCCCCAGCGCCCGCGAGGAAGCCGGCGGCCCATCAGCCGGATCATCGCCGCCCGCCTGCATCGCCGACGAGACCACCGCGAAGGCGGCACACTCGACACGTGGCGCTACCGCAGCCTCGCCACCCCGATCCCGAGAGGGTCCGCGGGATTCGCTGGGCACTCCACCCCCACGGCCGGCGGACAAGGGGTGGCCGGGAGCCTGCGACCGGCTGGGCCGGGGCCAGCCGCCCAGCTCACGCCAGAGCGGGTCCGCGCGGCAGACCGGCCGCCCATGGCGAACTCACCCGCAGAACAGAAAACACTTGCTTAATTCCATGACTCTGTATACTTTCGGAATATGCCTGAGCGGCGAAAGCGCGAGGCCGACCCCACACCGCATCATCCCCCGCCCACCGGACTTTCCGGCCTGCCCACCCTGGAGACCCCCGTGCTCAAACTCTCGCCCCGCCCCGCGCCCGCAGTCCGGCCGGAATCCTCCAGGTGGTGGCGCTGGAGCGCCCTCTACGGACTGCCCGGCGCAGCCCTGGCCCTCAGCAGCGCCTTTCTCTACCAGCCCCACAACGTGGCGGACCTCGCCTTGGCGGCCCACCATCTCCATAACAGGACTCGGCGTATTCACCGCGACCATGCCGGGCCGCCGCCCGAGTGCGGAGCGCACGCTGCGACAAGCCCTGCTCACCGTCACCGATGCCGACCCGGACCCCAAGAGCAGCATGCCCAGCGACACCTACGAGCTGCGGGTCCACGGAGTCAGCGTCCTGGTGCAGCGGCCAGCACCTGGTGCCCTACGTGCACATCGAGCACGAAGCCGACCATCCCCGTCTGCTGCTTGTCGAAGTCGACAACCAGGGCGAGACCGAGCACCGCTGAGTACGGCGCCCAACCTCACCGCCATGGTCGGTGGCCTGCTCCGCGACCACCAGAACCAGCCCTTCACGTAGGAGTCGACGTGATGCCCGAGTTCACCCCGGGAGACCGGATCCGAGTTCGCCAGTGCACCGATGAGCACGACCCGCTCCCCACCGGAGCCACCGGGACCGTCACCCACTGGAACCCGCACCCGCAGCTGCGCCAGCTGGGCGTCGCCTGGGACGCCCAGCACGCCACCAGCGGCTGATGCTCACGCTCACCGCTGACGGCGACCGCATCGACCGGATCTGACCCGCCACCGGGGCGCGCGGTCCCACGCGCCCCGGTGGCGCCCACACCACCCGCCCGGCCCGCCGATCTTCAGAGAGCTGCCTCGCCATGCCCAACACCGCCGTCACCCCCGTGACTGCCGCCGACCTTCGGGCCGCGATCGACTTCCAGTCCGAGTACGTCATCCAGGTCCGCGACCGCGCGGTCTGGATCCGGCCCGAAGCCGCCGAGCACCGCGTCCTTCACGGAATCGACGTCTGGCACGCCATCCGGCGAGCCCCGCGCTATACCGCCTCTGCCCGAATCGGCGAACACGGCATCCTCACCCTCGACAGCGCCGCAGCCGAGATGCGGTTCATCCCCCAGCAGACCTATGAGGAGTTGTTCTGCTCAGCAGAAGACTGCGAGAAGGCCACCGCTGACGGAGACAGCAGGGACGGCCGGTGTGACAACTGCGCCACCCGAGCCTACGCCGTCGAGACCGCAGGTGAGGACGAAGGCGCGGGCAATCCCGGTCCTGCTGCTCTGCCGGCCGCGCTTCGGGCCGCCGCCACGGAGCCGCCGTCTCCTGCTGCACCGTACTCCGCCGCGGATCTGCGTACCGCCGCCGCCAGCATCCACCAGATGCTGCTCCTGTGCCTGGACGCGGAGTCCGGCGTCGGGGAAGGGATCGGCGACCATCTGATCCCCCACACCGTCGGCACGGCAGCTCCCCGCACCTGGCAGTCCCTCGGTGACGAGAGCAGTACGGCCTACCGCGCGATCCGGGAACTGCTCGACGCCGCCCCCGACCTCGCCCGCTGGGCTGTCGGCATGGCGGGCGCACACCTCGTTCCTGACCCCGTAGCCGTCGCCCGCCAGGAGGACGGCACCACCGTGGTCCGCCTCCACCTCGCCTTCGCCGACCACATCACCGCCGACCAGCGCGCCGCGACCCGCACCGCGTTGCACCAGGTCCTGCACGCCGCTCTCTGAAGAGCCTCCACCACTCGCACACCGCCCCGGAGCACTCCATGGCCACGTCGTACCCCAAGCCGCTGCCCGACCAGTGGACGATCCTCCTCCACCCCATCCTCAACCTGACCATCCTGACCCTCCTGGACGCCGACAACACCCAGCGCCAGATCGGATTCCACTCCAGCACGCCTCCCGGGACCAGCGAACGCACCGTCTCCGCACTCGACCAGATCACCGAGACAGGTCTGCGCGCCAGCGCACAGGAGCTGATCGACACCTTCTACGCCCGTACCGCGCAGGCCCAGGCCAACTCCGCCGCCTTCAGCGCCGCCGTGCCCGACCAGCGAAGCCTCCTCGACCGGCTCCGCGCCGAAACCTCGTGCCTCGTCTCCCTCGACATCGACGACGAAGCCCTGACGATCGTCCTCAAGTTCGTCGCCGAAGGACCGGCCACCGCAATCCTGTACGCCCTGATCGCCAGCTGGCCCGGCTCCAACACCTCGGAAGGCCCGCCCGCCGGGGTTCTCCAGAGCCGGGACGACCACGGCGGACTGACCGTCCACCTCGACCAGGCCCGCGCCCAGCAGTTCCTCACCTGGTACCGCGACCAGCCCTGAACCACACGCCGGCCGTAGCCGGTCGGCCATCCCGCCCCCGGCCCGTGCGCCGCGCCTACGCAGCGCACGGGCCGCCAACGCCCGAACCCGGGCTCCAACGAAAGAGCGCCTCATGGAGATGTGGGAGAAGCGACGTGTGCTCATGCCGGGCACACCCCTCAACCTGTGCGAGGACAAGATGGCCGACGCCATGGCCACCGCACTGGCCGCCATCGAACAACGCGAGGGAGAACGACGCGGATGGGACAAGCCCGCCCGCCTGTTCACCATCCACCTCATCGACCTCGACACCCCGGGCGATCGAACTACGCCTGGTCCCCGCCTGGACATGGCTCGCCCCCGAGCGGGAACCCGCCGACGCGATCACCCGCCTGGCCCAGAACCTGCCCCCCGTCCCGCCCGCAGTGGAGCGGCGCCCGTACGCCGACGCCCCCGTCGCGGGGATCGCCATGATGTCCGAAGGCTGGGGCCGACCCGCAGACCGGGAACCGACCGAGGCGGAACAACAGGCCAACGCGCAGGGCCTGCGGGTCAATCACCTCGCCCCGGACCGGATCGAGTCCCGCTTCGTCTACTGCGTGGACATCAACCAGGAGGAGTTCCTCGTCTGCCGCCGCCGCGGTGAACAGCCCCGGGTCGTCTCCACCGCGCAACGCGACCAGAGCACGGTGGGCCTCGGTCTCGTCCCCGCCGGACTGGGCCGCATCGCCCACACACTGCGCGAGGGCCTGCCCGTCTTCCACTGAGAAGCGATAGCCGCCCGCTGCTGCCCCTGGTCGCGGACCAGGGGCAGCAGCCCCACCAGCAGAGCTACGGCACGGCCGACAACTGCCCTACAGGAGATCACTGTGGAGCCGCGGAACTGACCGTTCGCGGAGTAGTCCCCCGGCCTTTGGCGCAACCGTCAGGGCAAGGGCCAGCAGCCGCGACGCGCGGTGGGCGGCGGGGTGTCAAATTCCCTCGACCGCCCCGCGAGGATCAGCCGCGCCAAAACGCCGGCGTCGGTGTCCGCAAGGGTCAGCTCAGTGACCTCCACTTGCCTCGGCTCAGCGTCAGAGGTTGAGGAGGAAGTCGAAATCAGTGTCCTTGGCGCCGAGCAGCCACGCTTTGCCCTCAGCGGGGCTGAATACCTGGGGCGGCCGGTCGGGATTCTGGGAATCTCCGACCAGAACCCAGCCGTCCTGGACGCCGACGCGAACGCAGTTTCCGCCGCCCCCGCTGTACTTGGACACCGTCCATTCGATCGCCGTCAGGTCGAATGAGGACGGGTCCGGCTTGCGCGCTGTCACTGTGAGAGCTCCTTGATCATTTCCTTGAGGCGGACGCGCGTGGTGGCGGAATCGAGCGCCCGTCCCCACAGATCGATGAAAACCTCGGTGTAGCGATCCACGTCCTCCTCCTCTTCGAAGTACACCGAACGATTCATGGTCTCGACCCACACGACGTCGCGATTGGCCTCAGGGAAGCTCATGAGCATGAACGCGCCTGCCAGCCCCGGATGGCAGCCGACGCTGGTCGGAAGGATGCGGATGGAGTTCTGAGGGTCCTCTTCAGCGCGCACCAGGTGCTCCAACTGGTCGCGCATGACGCTCTGATCGCCAACGATACGGCGCAGGGCGCCTTCCTCGATCAGCGCGTGGAACTCGCGGAGTGCCCCGTCAGCAATCTTCCTCTGCCTGTCCATACGGACGTCAACGAGGCCCTGGACCGCGGCCGGCTTGAGCTCGGGGCGCATCCGGGCGATTGCGTGCAGGGCGTAGCGCTCCCCTTGGAGAGGGCCCGGCACAAGTTCCGGCTCGTAGTTGCGGAGAAGCGAAGCGCGCGGCTCCTGCTCCAGGTAGCCCTCAAAGTTCATCGGCCCGAGGAGCGCCGCGTGGCGCCGCCACAGCGCGGGCCGGCGTCGGCGGCCCGCCGGAGTCGCATCGACGCTCAGCAGATCGAGGATCTGCTCCCGGGATCGAACATCGGCCTGATAGCAGTCCATCAGTGCCTCGACCAGCTCGCGTGGAACCGTGCGCCGCTTCCCGCTCTCGATCCGGCTCAGCGCGCTGGAGTCCGTCTTGATGCCCCGCTCACCAAGCAGCCGCACAACTGTGACCTGCGTCAGGTCCCTGTTCTCGCGCAGCGACTCAAGGCGCTTCCCGACTTCACTGAGCGTCAGTGACCACGGTGCCTCATTAGCGTCCGACATGGTCGTCAGTGTGACGGTTCGCCGCGATCCCGACAACCAAAACTATCGAGCAAATTGCTCGCTTGTGTTGCGCCGAACACACCGCGAAGAGCATCCTAGCCAGGGTCACGAAGCGTACGGGCTCCGTCGCTTCTTGTGGCGTATGCCGCTGGTTGCGCCGGTCACCGCTCGTCCAACCTTCGTCCGAGGAGGGCTGCCACGATGCCCCGCCCCACATTGTTCCGCGTTCTCCTCGAGGAGCGCAGTTGGGACAGCTGGGGCGTGTTCTGCCCCCACTTCGAGGTGGCGGCGCTCGAGCTCGCCAAGGAGGCCGGCTCTTCTCATTTGGCCAGCCTCACGGTGGCCAGACGCACGTTCGATCGCTGGATGTCGGGAGTCTGGTACGGGCAACCCTGGCCAGACGCCGCACGAGTGCTGGAGCGTCTTCTTGGCCTCCCCTGCTCTGATCTGTTCAGCACGGCTCCAGATGTTCTCGATGCGCGAGGCGGCGTTCGCGACCAACTACGAGGGGGATGACCGATGGCCAGCACCACGCGGTTCGTACTGCTGCTCCAGGAGAACGGCTGGTCCTCGTACGAGAAGTTCTGCATCCACTTCGCCAAGGCCGCCGAGCGCGCCGCAAAGAAGGAGAACGACCCTCAGCTTGCCCGCGTCGAGGTGTCACGAAGCAGCTTTGACCGTTGGACTGGACGCAAGGGCGAAGGGATCAAGGGGACCCCGCGCCGGGAGTTCTACCTGGTATTACGCCACATGTTCCACATGTCGGTCGAGCGTCTCTTCGAGCCGGTAGGCGCGCGCACCCTGAGAATGGCTCCCCCGACCACTGTGGTGTCCGTGCCGACTGTTCAGCAACTCGGCTTCGACGACCCCGTAGAGATCGTCACCCAGGCTCGAACACTCACGGGGACGAATGCGGAGCCTCCGCTTCTCTTGATGGTCGCCACGTCGATCGAGAGCATCGTCGACCGCTACGAGATGCTCGGGCCTCAGCAACTTTCGGGTGAGACACGGCTCCTGAGGAAGCTCGTGCACACCGTCCTGGACGGTCGGCAGCCGCCCCGGGTCCGAGCGGAGCTGTTCGGTCTGGCTGCCCGCGCGGCCGGACTCCTTGCCTACATGGCGGTCAACGCCGGCGCCGCCTTCGAGGTCGTAGACGCCTATTGCACGGAGGCCGGGAGCCTGGCTCGCGAGATCGGTGACAGCGACTTGGAGATGTGGGTCCACGGCACTCGATCCCTCGGTCTCTACTACCAGAAGCGGTACCCGGAGGCCGACGAGGCAGCCCTCGCTGGAATCGCGCTGGATCCCGAGAGCGGCCAGGCAATCCGGCTACTCGTCAATGGTCGCGCGAGGGCCCTCGCGCGACTGGGAGAACGTCGTGGCGCCGAACTGGCCATCGGGCAAGCGATGCACTTGTCGGAGCGACAGCCGTCGCTCGCCGATGGCCTGACCTCGTGCATCAGCTTCGCGCCTTACTCCGTTGCCCGCTCCCTCGCGAACGCCGTCACCGCCCGGCTCTCGCTCGGTGACACGGCCGAGGTCCTGACGTACGCCAGCCAAATCGACGACCTGATCGCACACTCCGACTCCGAATGGAGCCGCGCACTGGTGGGCCTGGACGTAGCGACTGCGCTTCTCCAGCGGGAGTCTCCCGAGGTCGAACACGCCATGGCTCTCGGCCGCAACGCCCTGCGGGCAGGAACCACCGCGCCCATCAAATCCGTGTGGCAGCGGGCGAACGAACTGTACGAACAGGCTGTTCGCTGGCATGACGAGCCCGACGTAGGGGACTATGCCGAGGAGCTGCGTACGTGGCGATCGCGGCCGCAGGCCGAACTGATCGTCGTCGGTTCACGCCTGACTTCCGCACCGTAGCACTAAGGAGATCTGTGACGCCCGAGCTGGATGTCGACCCGCGGGCGTTCCCTCCTACGCCTCCTCCGGACCTTGACGACGCCCGGGGGATCGTCGAACACGATTGGAACGCCTTCGCTGCCGTTGACCGGATGGCCGATCACTGGTCCCGGCCGGGATGGTCCGCCGGACGGCGCGCGTACTACTGGATGCTCACCTTCTCCAGCTGCCCGGCCCTGATCAGCCGGGCTCGGCACTGCCAGGACGAGCTGGCGCAGCTGAGCATGGATGCAGTGCCTGAGGATGGACTGCACGTCACCATGAACAGGGTTGGGGACGTAGCCCAGGTCCCGCCGGCCCAGATTCAGCATCTCGTCGGCCTGGCGGAACATCTGGCGTTCGACAGTTTCCAACTGGCCGCACATCCCCTCGCTGGATCACGAGGCGCCTTGCGGTTCACGCTCTCGCCCTGGCGTCAGTTGGTGGGGCTGCATGCCGCACTTGGCGCGATCGGCAGCAAGGCTGGTGTGCCAGGCGGCAAGCCCACTTCAGCCTTCCGACCTCATTTGGGTGTTCAGTACAACAATTGCGAACGCCCAGCCGGACCTGTGATCGAGCGGGTCGAACGGCTACGCGTGCTGTCTCCGGTGCTGCTCGACATCACCTCGGTGGATCTCGTCGAGCTCCGACGTGAGGCCACGTCCTATCGGTGGGACCTCGTGGAGCAGATTCCGCTCCGCGTGTCCGGGGCAGCCGCCCTGTAGATCGATTTCGACGGGGCAGCACGACTGCGTGGTCTCTGGCCACGGGCCGGTTCCGGGTTTCCAGCGCCGATGAAAGGGTTGCCAGGCTCGGCCTGGTCTCATACGCGAACTCCCTGAGCCGCGCCCTGAGCGCTTGCTTCCTCGAAGCCTGCGCGAATCCGAGCGTAGACGTCGCCGATCAGTGTGAGTTCGGCGTCGGTGAGGGCATCTCCCAGGCAGCCGAAGTTCTCGTTTGCCTGCCGTTCGTCCGTGAGGCCGGCGACGACGATGCAGTGGTCGGCACGCTGGAGGGCTGAGCGGAGGGCCAGCCGTGTCAGGGTCCCAGGCGCGCTGCCGAAGTGTTCGCGCAGGACCTGGAGTCCGGAGGCTACCGCCTCCAGGGACCGCGGCGTGAAGGCCTCACTGGTCGTACACCAGTCCTGCTGCCCGGGCCTCGCGCGGTTGCCCGTCAGGAGTCCGTGGGCGAGTGGTGCCGCCAGGATCAACCCGACACCGCGCCGCGCGGTGAAGGAGAACAGATTCTCCCCTTCAAGCTGGATGGCCGGGGTGAGCGCGTTGAACGGGGTCCAGAGCACATCAGGGTTGATCAACCGGAACAGGTACAGGAAGCGCTCGGCATGCGCCGCTTGCTCCGCTGGCGACGCGCCGTAGCGCGGGTGCGGTCCGCGCATTCCGATCGCCTTGATCGCGCCGATCTGGCGGAGCGTATGCATCTGCTCGATGGCCGTACCCAAGTAGCGGTCGTGGGGACCGAAGTCGAACGAATCGAGGGAGTAGAGCGCGAGCTCCTCGGGCGTAGCAGTTCTCCAGGGTCTGCTGGAGCTGGTGGTGAATGTGGCGGCCGGCGTAGGGGTGGGGCGCTGAGCCCCGCAGCCGGCCGACCTTGCTGCTGAGGTGTAGCAACGCGTTGGGATATTCGCGCAGGAGCTGGCCGATCAGCCGCTCCGAGTGGCCCTGGCCGTAGGAATCGGCCGTGTCCAGGAGCGTGGCGCCGCACTCCACGGCGCGTCGCAGTCCGTCTAGGAAACGCTCGTCGGCCAGGTTCTGTTCGTCCGAGCCAGACGAGCGTCCATCCGCATCGAGTCTTGTGACATGGCAGTTCACGCCGAGTGGGTGGACGAACACGTCTCGGCTCAGATGCCTGGGCGTCAGGGCCTGCGACAGCATCAACGGTCACCGCGGGACAGGATGAAGAGCGCCAAGACCAGCTTGCCGCCGGCGGTCTTCTCCACTGAGAGGGCGCTCGAGTAGAGGGTCACGAGGAACATGCCGCGACCGCCCAACGGCAGCGTCTCGGGGTCTACTGGTCCGTCCGTGTGGCAGATGGTCAGGGTGGGCGGAGCAGCGGGCACTGCGCCGACGTCCGTGCCGCAGTCCACAACACCTACCGCGGCGCCGTTCTCGAAGATGTCGAGGGTCAGCGCGAGCGGGCCGGCGGTGTGCTCGATGGCATTACCAACGAGCTCATTTGCTACCAGGATCGCCTCATCGACCTGTTCCTGGCTGGCTCGGCCCGTCAGAGCCGTGCGTACCTCGGAGCGGGCCAACTGCTGCGGGGCTTCGTAGCCAATGAGGTTGATGTCGCGGTGGTTGACCAGCTCTCCGAGGCGTTGGTCACGGAGCAGGTCGGCGGTTGTCGGGGGCACTCTCGTCTCCTCGCACTCCTGACGCCCTGCGGCGTGGGCCGCGGTCGGCCCTGGTGTAACGGTGCCGGAAGGCGCGTGGCACCGATACGCGGGGCCCGTGCCACTTCTTCGCCACTTCCCAAAGCCGGAGCTCGCACGGGGCAGAGGGGAATCCGGACAGAACCGGCGAACAGCCCAAGCTCGTCGACGTGTCTGTTTGCCGAAGTGGCCACTAAGTGGCGGCTGTTCGACGTATCGGTGCCGAAGGATCACCGTCACCGTGGAAGCAGTCGGTGCCGAGCGTCTCGGCCCCTTCTATCGGCCGCCGGCCTGGGCACGGCGCACGCGCTATGTCCGATGGTTCAGTCCACTCGTAGAGAGAAACAGATGTCAGGCACCTCGCTTCCCTCGTTCCAGGCTCCCGCGCCGGTCCGCCGCACCACGCTCGACGTCTCAGGCCTGCGCACGGCTTCACCTGGACCCGAGCCCAACGTCACACGGCCCTCCCCTTCACCGTGTGTCGTAGGGCCTCGCCCGTGGGTTGCGACTTCCGATCTCTGGGGGACCGTGTGCGGGTGCCGCCGCCGACCGGTCCCGGAACCGTCAGCGAGACGCAGCGCGCCGGTATGCGCCGCGCCGTCCCGGCTGCCGCGAAACCCAGATGCACTCCGCGGTAGTCGGTCCACGCCCATCCACCCAGGAGCAGTCTCGTGATCACTCCCGGTCCTGCCTGCCGCCTGGGCGCGATTCGATGCCTCGTCCTTCGTACTTCCACTCCTTTGTCCGTGAGGAACTGACATGGCGGTCCTGCACGACGTGGTGCTGGCTGTGGCACCGACCGGTTTGGCTGCTGCTTCCGCAGCCACCTGGTACTTCCGGCGGGCCGCCATCCGGGCCAACGCCACGCTCGAGGAGAGCCGGGAGCAGAACGCCGCCCTAGGGGAGGAGATCGAGTTCCGCGATCAGGAGGTCGCGCACCTGACCGCCGTTCGTCTGCCCGCCCTCATGGCGATCCCCGGCTCGGGCGACCTGACACAGGCCGGGCCTCTCCTGCATCCGCAGCTTTCCTCCACTCAGTTCGGCAGGGCCTCGCAGGCGGTATTACGCCAGGCCTCTGGCTTCGTTCGTGATGTCGAAACCCGGACCGAGAAGTCAGTGCAAGCTCAAGTCCGAGTGCTCCTGCAGCCGTTGCTTGCGCTGGCGGCCCGACAACAGAGCGCGACGGTCCGGCTGCTCGCGCAGGTCGCGGACGAGGAGGTTCTCGCGCATGCCTTCGCGGTCGACCACGGGGCAACCCTGCTGGCCCAGCGGATGCACATCATCGGCGTCCTGCTGGGCGATGAAGTGAGCAGCCCGCGTCCAGACCTACCCCTCATGGATGTGCTGAGCGGCGCGACGTCTCGAGTCCAGGACTACCAGCGTGTGGCGATCACCAACAGGCGAGACACCTTCGTCCGGGGGCGGGTGGCCGAGCCGATCGCCATCGCCCTGGCCGAGCTCATGGAGAACGGCACCCGACATTCGAGTCCTGGCAGTCCCGTCTCCGTGTGGTTCATGGAAGCGCCGAGCGGCCTCAACCTGATCGTCGACAGCATCGGCCCCATGTTGAGCCCGGACGGATACGAGCGGGCGGCCGCGGTGTTGCCCGGGCAGTACCGGCTTCCGCTTGCCACACTAGGCACGCGGCTGGGATTCCCCGCGGTTGGCGCCCTCGCTCGCCAACACGGATTCCAGGTGTGGCTGGACCCACATCACCGCCGCGGTGTCCGTGCCATCCTCCACCTCCCCGGGCAGCTCCTCGTCCAGCCGCCAGTCCTCGACGAGCCACTGCACCACAGCCCGACGGTGGACGAGACGGACGTCAACGCGGCCAGGGCAGGCGCAGGGCAGCGGATGGCCAAGTTCAGCCAGGCGGTCCGCTCCGCCGGTCACGGCCAAGTCCCCAGCACCGCTGCTGTTCAGGGCGCGGCTGGGACTGATCACGGCGGCGGAAGGTTCGTGGAGCACCACGGCTGGGGCCAGCAGTGAGCGGGGCGCACGGGCGGGAGACGCGCAGGTTCCGGGGGCGGCACGCGGACGCCCTGCGGCAAGTCGCTCCCGCCGGGTGCGGGGCAGGAACGGCCGCCCGCCCAGCTCATCAACAACACACGGGCGGCGCAGCAGACGGTGAGGCGCATGTCCGGGTCTGGCGCGTCGAGGAGCTTCGCCGACAGCTGGAGTCGGTCCTGTATTTCCTCGAAGCGGCGCCCCTCCCGCAGGAGCTGGGGCACGCGGTCGCCGAGGCGCGGGCGTGGCAGGAGGAGATCACCCCGGCCAACCCCACCCGCCCGGCACCCGCCTTCGTGAGGGCGCTGGAGAACACCGTGCAGATCACGCAGGATTTCCTGGCCCGGCACACCGTGGCAGCGACGTATGTCCACCTGGACACGGAGCAATCGCTGTGGGACGAGCACGAGCGGCTGGAAGCAGTGAGCGGGCCGCACTGCCGGCACGTCTCCGTGCGCCAACACGACGTGGCCACGCGTGGATGGCCACTCGACCAGCGGCCCGGCTTCTCGCGGCTCCTCAGCGACATCGAAGAAGGGCGGGTGCAGCTGCTCGTGGTCCGCTCCACCGCCGACCTCGCGCCCGCCGACACCCGCCCAGATGACCAGATGCAGTCGATCGAAGCGATCACAGCGTGGCTGTACCGGCACCGAGCAAGGCTGCTGTGCGCCGACCAGGTCACGCTGCCATCGCACACCACCTACAGCCGCCGGTCCGTACGGCGGACCTGACACCGCCGCACGGACCGACCCCGCATGAAGCCAACGTGCGCCCATGCCGAGACCGCAAGCGCGCCGCTGCGGACCGGACCGAGGATCCGGTTACGCAGGCCGCTCTCGCCCCCACTGGTACGCCACTCGACCGACACCACCGGAGATACCGATGCACGCGACTGCGCCCACTTCTTCGCTCGACCTCCTGGATGAGCGCGTCCTCGGGGACCCGTATCCGGTCTACGAGGCGATGCGCCTCATGGGGCCGGCCATCCGGCTGGAGCGCCACGGCGTGTGGGCGGTCCCCGGCTACGACGAGGTCCGCTCCATCCTGGACGCCTCCGACCTGTTCCGGGCCGAGGGCGGCAGGGCCCTCACCGAGCTGGCCGGGACGATCCTGGCGTCCAACGGCGAGCAGCACGCGCGGCTGCGCCGAGTCCTGTCGCGTCGGCTCGCCCCTACAGCGGTCGCCCGCCGGCAAAGACAGATACAGGAGCGGGCGCGGCGGCTAGTTGCGGAGCACACGGTCGGGGCGGGGTTCGATGCGGTGGAGCTGGCCCGGGCGATGGCCGTCGGCACGGTGATGGAGCTGATGGGCCTGACGGAGAGCAGCAGCGTGCCCGTGCTGGACGGGCTCGGGCTGATGCCGTTCGACGCCTTCGGCCCGGAGAACGCCTGCGGCCCTACGGGACTGCCCGCCGCGGGGGCGGCCATGCTGGTTTTCCTCCACGAGAACGTCACCCGCGGCAGCGTGCGAAGGGGCTCCTGGACGGAAGCGATCTTCCAGGCCGTCGACGCCGGGAAGATCGACGAGGACGAGGCCGTACCGCTCGGCTCTGCATATGCAGTGGTCGGCATCGACTCGACGATCCTCGGTCTCGCCGGGACGATCACCCAGCTCGCCCATGACCCGGAGCAGTGGTTCCAGCTCCGTGAAGACCCGGCCCGTGCCGAAGCGGCCTTCCACGAGGCCGTGCGGCTTGACGCTCCGATACAGGGGCTCGGCCGACTCGTTACGGAGCCGGTCGACCTGGGCGGCATTCGGCTGGAGGCCGGCGAGGGGGTGTGGCTGCTGCTCGGCTCCGCCGGCCGCGACCCCCGCAAGTGGGGTCTGGCGGCCGACGATTACAACCTGCGGCGGGCCGGCGCCGACAAGCACCTCTCCCTCGGGGCCGGGCCGCACGCATGCCCGGGCAGCCACCTCGCCCTCATGCAGGCCCGCGCTCTACTGCGAGCGCTCGCCGAGCGCTGCACCACGCTGTCGCCCGCCAGTGCCCCCGTCCGCGCCCAGACCCACGTCCTCCGCGGCCACACGGCAGCGCCCATCAGCGTCAGCACCGCCGGACGGCGCACCGGCGCACGCCAGCCCGCGCTCACATCGCCTCCGGAGAGTCCTCGATGAATGCCCGCGGCGATCAACCCGTCGACGGTGGTGCCGCCCTGCTGGCGGACTCGCTGACTCTGGCCGGGCCAGGGCCGGTGCTCCTGGCCGGTCTCGACGTCGTGCTCGTCCCCGAGAGTCACGCTCGCGAGGCCGTCGCCCGCCTGGACAAGCTTGCTGGCCTGCACGCAGTCGGCGCGGTCTTCGCCTTGGGCGACGCGTGGGGGTTCTTCCTACCTGAGGGGTCCGGCGATCCCGCCTGGCCCGCGCCGTCGCGGTACTCCGGCGCCGGAGCCACGCTCACGCTGTCGCCCGCGCCCCGGCCCGATGCCGCCACGGGATGGATCCGCTGGAGGCAAGGCCGGATCTACACCGCGCCCCTCCTCCTTCACGCCGTCCTGGCCAACCTCGCCAAGCGGCACCGCCTGAACGACGGACCTACCTCCCGACCGCCTACTCACGCCCGCCCCCTGGAGCAGCCCGCCATGCAGCTTCCCAAGATCGCCTTCTTCGACCTGGACGCCACGCTCACCGACCAGGCCACCGGCTTCCGCCGGTGGGCTTGCGAGTTCGCCACCCGATACGGCATCGCGCCGGAAGAGGTGGAGGCCGCCGAGGTGCGCTGCGCCGGCCGCAGGGACGAGTTCTTCGCCGACCTGAAGGCCAGGCACGACATCAAGGGGTCCATCGCCGGCCTCCATGCTCAGTACCGGCAGCGGTCCGCCGAGCTCGTCCCCCACCGTCCGCAGGTCTGCACGGCGCTCCGGTCGCTGCGCGACGACGGATGGCGCCTGGGGGTGATCACCAACGGCGACCCCGCCGCGCAGCGCCTCAAGCTCCGCACCGCGCGCCTTGACGGCCTCTTCGAAGTCGTCGCGATTTCCGGGGAGTACGGGATCCGCAAGCCGCACCGCGGCCTGTACCGCATCGCCCTCGACGCCCTGGACACCAGTTTCCGGCTTCATGATCGGCGATGACCTCGACGCGGACGTGTCTGGTGGCAGCCGGGCAGGGCTCCGCACGGTGTGGATCGCCGGCGGCCGGGCACGGCCGGCCACCTCCCCGGTGCCCGACCACACCGTCGAAACCGTCCTCGATGCGGTCGAGCTGGTCCGCGAGCACGCCCATGCCCCGCTTCCTGCCGTCGCGTAGCGCCCGGCGGCCGCTGCCCGGCCGTCCGCGCGCCCGGCGTATCTCCACGCTCAACAGGTACCGGGCCGCAGTGTTCTTGCTGTTCCTCGCGGTCTTCGTCGCCGCCTCCGGGATGCCCCGCTGACCGCTCCTCCGCCAGCACGGCCCACGGCGTGTACCGCCCGGCACCTATCGGCTCAGCTGCACCACCGCCCGAACGTTCACTCGCGTCGAGCCCCGCCTTCATGGCCGGTCGGCGCTCCGCAGAAGGACAGCTCTATGCCCGCGCGTATCGAGGACTACGCACTGATCGGCGATATGCAGACCGCGGCGCTGGTCAGCCGTGACGGATCCCTCGACTCGATGTGCCTGCCGCGATTCGACTCCAGCGCGGTCTTCGCGCACCTCCTCGGGACGGAGGATCACGGCTTCTGGCGCATCGGTCCCGCCCACCCGAGTCACCGACCGGCGCCCTCGGCGGCCCGGCGCCGCTACCTGCCCAGCACCCTGATCGTCGAATCCGAATGGGACACCCCCACCGGGCGGGTCCGCGTCACCGACTTCATGCCGCCCCGCGACGGCACCCCCCAGACGGTCCGTATCGTCGAAGGCATCGCTGGCACGGTCGTGATGCGCAGCGCCCTGCGGATGCGGTTCGGCTACGGACGCATCGTGCCCTGGGTGACCACCACCAACGAGGGCCGCCTCCACGCCGTCGCGGGACCCGACTCCCTATGGCTGGACACCGCGGCCACCATGTACGGCCAGGACGAGACGACATACGCGGACTTCACCGTCCGCGCCGGCGAGCGCGTCTCCTTCGTCCTCAGCTGGCAGCCCTCCCACCAGGCACCGCCTCCGGTCCCCGACGCCAGCGACGCCCTGGAGTCAACGGAGAAGTTCTGGTCGCAGTGGAGTTCGCACTGCACCTACAACGGCCCCTACCGAGACGCCCTCCTGCGCTCCCTGATCACCCTCAGGGCCCTGACCTACGCGCCCACCGGCGGGATCGTCGCCGCGCCCACCACCTCGCTGCCGGAGGTGATCGGCGGGAGCCGGAACTGGGACTACCGCTACACGTGGCTGCGCGACGCCGCCATCACCCTCTCCTCACTGCTGCGCACCGGGTACCGCGAGGAGGCCCGCGCCTGGTGCGCCTGGCTGGTGCGCGCAGTGGCTGGCGACCCGGAGAACCTGCAGATCATGTACGGCATCGCCGGTGAGAGGTCGCTCGGCGAGACCGAACTGGACTGGCTTCCCGGCTACGAAGACTCCCGTCCGGTCCGAGTCGGCAACGGCGCCGCCCACCAGCTGCAGCTCGACGTGTACGGCGAGGTCGCCATGACCCTGCACGCCGCCCGACAGGCCGGCCTCGGCCCGGGCGAGAGCGCGGCGCATATCCAGGTGAAGCTGGTCGAGTACCTGGAGTCGGTCTGGGAGCAGCCGGACGAGGGTATGTGGGAGATCCGGGGCCCGCGCCGCCACTTCGTGCACTCCAAGGTCATGGCCTGGGCGGCCGTGGACCGCACCATCACGCTCGTCGAGTCCGGCGGCGCGATCGTCGACGCCTGCGTCGTGGAGCGCTGGCGGGAGCTGCGCAGCACGATCCACGCCGAGGTCTGCGACCGCGCCTACGACCCCGTGCGCAACACCTTCACGCAGTCGTACGGATCCCGGGAGCTGGACGCGTCGCTGCTGCTCATCCCGCAGACGGGCTTCCTTCCCGCGACCGATCCGCGGGTCATGGGCACGATCGACGCGGTGCGGCGCGAGCTGTCCACCCCTGACGGGTTCCTCCTGCGCTACCCCACGGCCGGAGCCGAGCCGGGCCTGGACGGTCTGGAGGGCGACGAGGGTGCGTTCTTGGCCTGCTCGTTCTGGCTCGTCGACGCGCTGGCGATGAGCGGACGCGCCGACGAGGCGCGCACGCTCCTCGAGCAGTTGCTGGCGCTCCGAAGCGACCTGGGGCTTCTCGCCGAGGAGTGGGACCCTGTGCGGCGGCGCCAGGTCGGCAACTTCCCCAAGGCATTCAGCCACGTGGCGATGTGCGACTCGTTCCTTCAGCTCGCTGCCCACGACCAGGCGGGGAGCTCACGCTGATGCCCTCCCGCCTGACCGAGGTCCTCTTCGCCCTCTACGTGATCGCCTCTGCCCTGCCCCTGTTCATGGCCGCGGCGCACCGAGAGCGCTCCGCCGCTGCAGCCGCGGTGCGGTTCCACACCGCGGAGAGCCTGCGCATACCAACCTGGATCGGCCTGGGTGGCCCCGCCGGACACGGCAGCGGGTCATGACGCACGCGACGCTTCCCCGGCGTGGCTGTCTGACGGGCCAGGTACTGGATCCGGCCGCTGGCGCGCGAGCCCCTGTTCGAGCGGCGTACGGCGCAGCTTGATCCCTTCGCTGCGGCAGTCCTGCGGGCGCGGGACCGGCCGTGCGTGGACGTCTACGTCCTGCTCGCGTCAGGGCAGCAGCCCGGTGTCCGGGCGACGTTCGCGGAGCAGACCGCTCGCGCCCGCGGATGGAACGTCGCCCGCGTCATCTGCGACACCACGGGGCCCGGCACTGATCCCGCACTACGGCCGGCATTGGCCATGGCCCTCGACCGAATCGCCCGCGGTGAGAGCGCCGGCCTCGTCGCCGTGTCGCGCGCCGACATCAGTGCCTTCGATGACGAGTACGAAGCGGTACTCGACCACCTGCGCGTCGTCGGGGGCTTCCTCGACCTCGCGCTCCCCGAGACAGCCCTCTGATCAGGAGCCGATCATGTCCGTCACCCGTTCCCCCTGGCGCTCGAGAGCCGGCCGGGCCACCACGAAGCCCGCGCCCACCGAGCCCAAGCTCGGCCTGCCTCGCCTCCCGAAGGGCAAGCGCCTGACCGGCGATGACCAGACGAAGTTCGCACGAGCGCTTGTCGCCGCCTACACCGACGAACGCCAGGGTTCCATCCGGCAGATCGCCGCAGAGACAGGGCGTGCCTACGGCACGATCCACCGGCTCCTCACCGATGCGAAAGTCCCCTGCGCGGCCGCGGCGGCACACAGACCCCTGCCCGGGTCCAGGCGTGAGCGGAGGAAGCGGCATGCCATCTCGTCCCCGCCCCGAAGTGCGGACGCAAGACAGCGCACGCCCGCCCGAGGGGACGAGAGGAGGCTCCGAGGAGCCGTGGCGGGACGTTGCAGGCACCATCGACTTCCTCGCCGTAGCCGGGTGGGACGAGGACGCGAGTCTCCTTCTACACCCGGCACTGGAGCAGTACGGCAGCTTCAGTGCCGTGGACGCGGAGCGCGTCCGGCGGCTGGAGGCGGCGTAGTGATCACCAAAGCCGTGGACTGCGTGAGCCCCCCGGCCACGCCGGCGTCCTGCCAGCACGGGCCCCCAGCCAGCGGGAGCCAGCCGGTCCGAGGCCGGTATGCCTGAGTTGACAGTCACCCAGATCCGGGTGGCAGCCGCATGAGCGGGGCGGCGTCGGTGCGCGGCGCCTCGCAAAGGAACGGTGACCTCGAGCGGATCGTGCTGGATGAGCTCAAGTGGTCGATGTCGGGGTTCGCCAAGAGGATCCGCGAGCGCTGCGCGGCCACTGGCCATCCTCGGTCCGTGAGCACGAGCACGGTGTCGCGATGGTGCGCGGGGGCGCAGCCCGGTCCGGAACTGGCGGCTGCGGCGTGTTACGTACTGACCCGGGCGTGCAAGCGTCCGGTGACCCCTGAGGGCCTGGGGTGGCCGTCCGAGGACATGGATGTCGCCGAGCAGTCGCTCCAGTACGGCGACCTGAGACACGCGGTGCGGATGCTGCGGCGGCTGTGGCAGATGGACGCTGTGCCCAGGAGGGCGGCGGTGCGGAGGATGCCGTTCGCCGCGACGCCCTCTGCGGTCGAGGCGCTGGTCATGCTGCCCGACACGGAGATCTCCGGGCGCGGACAGCGGCGGTTGACCGTGGCGGACGTCGAGCTCCTGGAGGCGCACACCGACCTGTACGGCAGGACGGACGCCCGGCACGGAGGCGGGCAGTTCCGCTCCGTGTTCGCCGGCTTCCTCGCCGCCCACGCCGTTCCGCTGCCCGAAGGGGGGTTCAACGCCGGGCGTGGCCGGCTGCTGTACGGCAGCGTCGCCGACGCGGTGCTCGCCCTGGCGAGCATGGCCTACGACGACCAGCTGCCGGGCCTGGCTCAGCGCTACGACCTGCAGGCAATGCGGCTGGCGCAGGCAATCGGGGATCGCGGCCGACTGGCGCGCGGCTGTATTCATCAGGCCAGGCTGGCGGCGGTGAGGGGTGACGGCCGAGAGGTGCTCACCCATGCCCGCAGCGCGGTGGTCGCGGCGGCCGACTCGCCGCGCTGGTGCGGGCTTATGTCGCGGTGACGGAGGCGAGGGCGTGGGCCTACAACGGTGACAGTGCGCAGTGCCGGGCGGCGGTGGAACGGGCGCGTGCCGCGTTCGACCGAGCCGGGAGCGGGTCGGACCCGAGGTGGCTGGCGTGGCTGGACCGTCCGGAGCTGGAGGGGCAGGCCGCGTGGGCGCTGGCGATGGCCGGGCTGGCCGAGGACGGCGCGCAGGCTCTGAAGGTTGCGATGGGCCTGCCGCCGGAGCGACGCGCGACAGCGTGGAGTTGCTGATCACCGGTGCGGAGCTGGCCCGGCTTCGCGGCGACCTGGCGGAGTGGGAGGAGTCGCTGGCGAAGGCGAAGACGGCCGCTCAGCACCTCAAGAGTCGGCGCCTGGCGCGGCGGCTGGCCGACGCCGCCGCAGGCGGCCCGCTCCACGACTTCTGACCCCTGGCTGGCCGGACCCCGGCGGGACCGGTCGGGTCGATGACGGGCCGGGGGTCAGCGGTCGGTGTCGCCGAGCCAGCTGAGCTTGGAACGGACGTCGGCAGCGGCGCGGGGCCGGGGCGTCTCGCCGGAAGGGGGTGCCGACGTACAGGTAGCCGAGCAGCTGCTCACCTTCGCCGACCCCGAGGTGTTTGCGGACCTGCGGTGCGTCCGGGTAGGGCCCGCCGAACCAGACACTGCCCCAGCCGTGGGCGTCGAGGAGCAGCAGCAACGTGGTGGCCATCGCGGACGTCGCGGCCAGTTGCTCCCAGCGCGGGATGGTCGGATGGTCGCAGGGCTGGAAGACAAGGGCGAGCATCAGCGGCGCACGCAGGTGTTTGGCGGCGATCCTCTCGGCCAGGTCGCTGGTGGGCGCCGCCTCGGCCGCGGCTTCGCCGAGGCGGACGCGGGCGGCACCGCAGATCGCGATCACGCGCCAGGGACGCAGCTGGCCGTGGTCGGGCGCGGTGGCTGCAGCCGCCAGGAGGTCGAGGAGTTCGTCCGGGCCGGGGGCAGGCGCGGCGAGGCGGATGGTGCTGCGCCGGGTACGGATCGCCGTCTCGATGTTGTCCGCAGCGGGCTGGGCGACGGGGACGGTGGTCATCGGGTCGCTCCCGGGCCCTCGGGTGCCACGGTGACCGGTTCGCCGGCGGGCTTCGGGGTGGTGAGGTCGGGGGCATTGCGGGTGAGGCGGTCGAGCAGGGGCGCGGTGGCGGCGGTGGTCACGACGGCCATGAGCACCATGATCGTGAACAGGTTCGTGGAGATGACGCCGAGCTGGAGGCCGATGCCGAGGACGACTATCTCGGTGATCCCGCGGCAGTTCATCAGGGTGCCCAGCAGCGCCGACCACCGCCAGTCGCAGCCGGCGAGCCGGGCCGCCCCGCCGGCGCCGACCCACTTGCCCGTCACAGCGACGGCCAGGACGAGCGCCGCCCAGCCCCACTGGCTGGCCGGGAGAGCGGCGACGTCGGTGCGCAACCCGATGTCGACGAAGAACAGCGGCAGAAGCACCGGGACGACCACCGCCTGGAGGCGGGCGGCGCTACGTTCCACGGCTGGCACCCCGCGCGGCACGGTCGCGTCGACCAGGAATGCGCCGATCGCGGGGTGGACGCCGATCCGGTTGGTGGCCCACGCGGCCAGGAGCAGCCCGGCGACTAGTAGCACCGTCACCAGGTCGTCGGAGGCACGGGCGGCCCGCTCCAGGGTCCCCTTCACGACAAGGCGTGCCGCCGCCAGCGCGGCGGTGAGCGCGGCGGCCAGGGCGAAGGCGGTGAGCGCATCCAGCGGAGAACCGGCGGTGGCCAGGGCGGTGACCGCGATGAGCAGGCACCAGGCGAGGGCGTCGTCGGCGGCCGCGCACGCGAGCGCGAAGGCACCCAGGCGGGTGGTTGCCAGGCCCCTGTCGGTGAGGATCCGCGCGAGGACGGGGAACGCCGTGATGGACAGCGCGGTGGCGACGAACAGGACGAACGGCAGCCGCGGCACACCGGGGGGTGCGAGGGCCGGGTACATCGCGACCGCGAGGCCGGAGCCGAGCGCGAGGGGTAGCAGGATGCTGCCGGCGGCGACGGAGGCGACGGCGCGGCGGGTGTCCCGCAGGGAGCGCAGGTCGAGTTCGAGGCCGACGAGGAAGAGGAAGACGAGCAAAGCGAGGTTGCCGAGCACGGAGGTGAAAGGCAGGACCGCGGGCGGCAGCAGGGTGTGCTGGACGCCAGGGGCGAGCCAGCCGAGAAGGGAGGGGCCGAGGAGGATGCCCACGGCCATCTCGCCGATGACGCCTGGAACATCGGATCGGCCCCGGTGCCCAGCTGCGCGTGGTGCACCCCGTGGGTGCCCCGGTAGGACCGCAGCCCCTCGCCGAGCATCCCGGTCAGCAGGTACCCCACCAGGCGGTTGCCGCGCGCGGTGACCAGTAGTTTCGCGTGGACGCACTCGTGCGCCAGGTTCGACAGGTGCCTCTGGCGCACCCCGATGTACAGCACCGCGAGCAGCGGCCCGACGACGTGCCCGACAAGGGAGCCGACGAGCGCGGCCATGACGATCGCTCCGACGTCGCACGCGACGTCCCGCAGCCCGACACTCGGAGCGCCACACAGGCCCTCCAACTCGCCGATCAGCTCCGGCCCCAGCGCCTGCCGGACCGGACCGGACGCGCCGGTCGAGTGCCGGGTGCGCCTCGGTGTCTTCTCGCGCCGGCGTACCGACCACCGGCTGGTCCTGCCCATCTGCTCTCCTCGGGACATCAGTGGACTGGGAATTGGCCTTCTGTGAACCGCTGCCGGTGGGCGGGGCGCCCCGCCCACCGGCAGCAGCACGTCAGCCGATCAGGACGATCGAGGTCAGGCGGCGGCGCCCGGGCGCATGCCCAGCTTGACGCCCTCGCCCGGGCGCATGCCGAGCTTGAGGTCCTGGTACATGTGCTCTCCTCTCGGGCCGCGGGCATGCCGCGGCCACGCATGGTGAATCGGATGGTCGAGCCAGAGATGAGCGCGGCTCGAAAGAGCTGGCCGGGCGCTACGCCGAGGGCGCTGGTGAAGCCATCGCGCCGAGTGGCCGTGCCATCACGCTAGGGCCGCACCAAGGGCAACGGCAACGGGTCGTGACGTTGCGCCAGATGCGCCGGGGCGTTGCGTATCCGTTGCGTCCACCCTGCCGCTGACCTGTGGAAACGCCCCTGCAAGCCGCTGGAATCGCGGCCACTGCCGCCGCACCGGACCGCTCGACCGGCGCGCGCGGTCTTCTGCGCCTCGGCGGCGTCCGGCTACGTTGAGGCGCTCCGAGGAGACCACGCCGCCCAGGCAGCACACCCGGTCACCAACTCCCCGCGCTTGTAGATGAGTTGAGAGGGAACGCATGTTCGCACTTTCCGGTCCCATCCGCGCCAAGACCCACGTGCTGCACGGCCTGCGAGCCCTGCTGCACGACGAGGGCTTCACCGAGCTGGTCACCCCCGTCGCCCGCCGCGCCGACCTCGGACCCGACCGCCGCGCACCCGTCGGCCTCCACGAGGGCCGGTACCTGCGCGCGATGATCGGCCCGGCGCTGCGCGTCAACGTGAGCACCGCCCTCCCGCAGGTGTACGAGATCGGCCCGTGCTTCCGGCCCGAGCCCCCCGACGCCCTCCACGCCGCCGAGTTCACGATGCTCGACCTGTACGCCGCGCACCTCGGCTTCGAGGAGCTGATCGACCTCGCCTGGCGCCTGGTCGGCCCGCACTTGCCCTCCTACACCCCCGAGCGGCTCTCGATCGCCGGCCATGTCCGCGACGAGTTCGGCATTGACCTGCGCACCGAGCCCGTCAGCGGCCTGCACCCGCGCATGGCCGCCCGGATCGGCGCCGACGCGGGCTAGCCGTTCCGCGACGTCCTCGGCCGCTACATCGCCCTCGAACTGGAGGCCGGCACCGCGGGCCGGGCGGTGTTCCTGATCGATTACCCGTCCGGCGGTGACGAGCCGTGTGCCCGCCTGGCCCCCGGGGTCACGGCCGTCCTGGAGCGGTTCGAGCTGATCGTCGACGGCATCGAGCTCGTCCACGGCTACACCGACGAGACGGACGGGAATGCCTTCACCGAACGGGCCAAGGCCGTCGGGCTCTACGACGACGAGCAGCGGCTCGCCCAGGAAGCCGTCGAGGCCGGATCCGTGCCCGCGGAGAGCGCGGGCCTCGGCATCGGCATCGAGCGGCTGTGCGCCGCCTCCGCCGGGCTGCGCGACATCACCCCGTTCCTCCAGTCCCCCCCCAGTTCTGACATCCGGCTCCCAGCCCCCGGAGGCACGATGGAGATTGCAATCACGCCGCTGCCCGGCGGATTGGGCGCCCGCGTCGAGACCGACCTCGCCCGCGCGACCGGCTCCGCCGCGGCACACGCTCTCACCTACGCCCTGCAGCGCCACCGTGTGCTCGTCCTGCCCGGCCAGCACCTCAACCACGCCGATCTGCTCGCCGCCGCCTCCCTGTTCGGCGACGTCGACACCGCAACCGACCGCCGCTACACCGTCCCCGGCTTCCCCGGCCTCACCGTCGTCTCCAACATCCGCGACCAGGACGGCACGCCGATCGGCATCTACGACGGCGACCAGGAGGAGGAGTGGCACGCCGACAATTCCTTCAAGCCGCAGCTGACCGCCGCCACCTTGCTGTACTCGGTCATCACCCCCGGCGAGGGCGGCGAGACCCGCTTCGCCGACGCCATCCGGGCCTACGCCGCGCTGCCGGCCGACCTCCGGGCCGGGTCGACGGCCTGAGCGCCGTCCACTCCGTCCAGCACCTCGCCGTCCAGCAGGCCGACGCCGCCGGCGGCCGCTCCTCCACCCAGGCCGGCACCCTCGCGCAGCTGCCCGAGGTCACCCACCCGCTCGCCCCCGTCCACCCCGCCACCGGTGCCCGCGCGCTCCTGCTCGGCTCCATGGTCATCCCCCGCGTGGAGGGACTGCCCGATGCCGACGGCCGGATCCTGCTGGCCGACCTCCTCGCCCACACGACCGGTCCCGGCTACCTCTACACCCACCGCTGGGAACAGGGCGACCTGGTCGTCTGGGACAACCTCGCCGTCCTACACACCGCCTCCCCCTGCGACAGCTCACTTCACCCGCGGCTGCTGGTGCGCGCCGCCGTCCGTCAGCCGACACGCCACCCCGGTACCCCCGACGGGGGAACCCCCGCCGAGCCGCCCGCCTCCGGATCGAACCGGCACTAGGGTGGTCAAATGAGTACCCAAGTGCCCATGAAAGAGCGGGCATTGAACCCGGACCGGATCGCCCGGATCGGGCGCGAGATGCAGGCAGCCTGCCCCGGCTTCGACGCCGCCTCCTTCACCGCCCAAGTCACCGCCGACCTGCCCCGCCTGGAGCTCAAGGCCCGCATCGCCCGCACCGCCGAGGGCCTGCACCAGCACTTGCCCGTCACCGGGCAGGACGCCCTCGACACCCTGCTGCGCTCCCTGCCGGCCACTCCGGAGGCCGCTGGCGCGGAAACCGACTTCGGCCTGTACACCTACGCCCCGCACTCGGCCTACGTCGCCGCCCACCACCTCCACCCGGAGCGGCTCGACCATGCCTTCGCCGTGCTCGCCGCCCTCACCCCGTACCTCTCTGCCGAAGACGCCGTCCGCACCTTCCTCAACACCTACCCCCAGCAGACGCTGGCGGCCGCCGCCAAGTGGGCCGCCGCCTCCGACCACCGTGTGCGGCGCCTGGCCAGCGAGGCCCTCCGCCCCCACCTGCCCTGGTCCGTCGGCACCGGCCTGCCCGTCGACACCGCTCTTCCGCTGCTCGACGTGCTGTACACCGACAGCAGCCGCTTCGTGACCACGTCGGTCGCCAATCACCTGCGGGACATCGCCCGCACCCGCCCCGAACTCGCCCTCGCCACCCTGACCAGGTGGCGCAGCGAAGGACGTGCCGCAGACGCCGAACTCGCCTTCATCACCCGCGAGGCACTCAAGGCCCGGCTCAAGGACGGCTGGGCACCCGCCTACACCCTCCTCGGCTACGACCCCCAAGCGGCCGTCAGCGTCAGCCCCCTCCGCCTGACCCACGCCGAATACCTACTCGGCGACGGCCTCGCCTTTGAAGCCGATCTCACCGCCCCCACCGACACCCCGGTGCACGTCATGTACCTCCTGACCCGCACCGGCCCCGATGCTCCGACCCGGGAGACGATCGCCCACCTCACGCGGGCCACCGTCAAAGCGGGCGCACCACTGCACCTGGCCAAGACCCCACCCCTGAAGTCCACCGGCACCGCCGCCCTCGCCCCGGGCAGCTACCACCTCGCACTCCAGGTCAACGGCCGCCGCCACCCCCCGGCACTGCTCCGCATCACCAACCGCCCAACCTGACCAGGACGGCCCCGCCGCGCGCAGACCCTGGCGCCGTCAGGACGCGCACCAAGCAGCCTGGTGCCTCCTGGTGGCGCAGCACAGCCAGAAGGAGGAGTCAGCATGATCGACGGCTGGAGCACGGTCTCGTCGACCGTCCAGTACACGGGAGTCCGGGTGGTGGTGCGCCGCGACGCGGTCCGGCGCTCCGACCAGAGTTTGGGGACTTACGAGTACACCGAGTCCGTCGACGGCGTGCGCGTCGTGGCACTCGACGACTGGGGCCGGATCGCCCTGCTGGAGGAGAACGTCTACGTGTGCGGTCAGCGGCTGCTGATGTGTCCTGGTGGCGGATGCGAGCCCGGCGAGGACCCGCTGGCGGCCGCGCGCCGAGAACTGGCCGAGGAGGCCGGCATCCGCGCCGCCGAGGTCGAGCTGCTGACGATGATGTGGCGGATGCCCGCCGGCGCGCGAACGCGTGAGCACCTGTACCTCGCCCGGGACCTGAGCATCGGCGAGCACCAACGGGACGCGAGCGAGGCCGACATGGAGCTGCGCTGGGTCGCCTTGGAGCAGGCGGTGGCGATGTGCAGCAACGGCCAGATCACCGAGGCCGGCACCCTCGCGGCGATCTTGCTGACGGCGCAGCGCACCACCGCCTAGCCCAACCCCTCGGCCATCCAGCAGCGGATGCCCGTACGCCGCGGTCAGAGGCACCGACCAGCACGCACCACCCCCTGGAGGCCACGCCATGACCGCACCCCCTGCTGCTCGTCGACGGCCACTATCTCCTCCACCGCGCGTGGTTCGGGTTCGCCGCCCGTATCACCAGCCGCGACAAGACCATCGACCGCACCGGTGTCTTCGGCTTCACCGCGCTCCTGCCCAAGGCCCAGGTCCAGCACGCCGACGGCTTCGAGATGTTCGTGGTCTTCGACGCCGAGGACGGCTCCCACTCCCGCGCCGGACAGGACAGCGACTACAACGCCCAGCGGCCCGCCCCCGAGCCCGGCCTGTCCTCCTCCTCGGCGAGAACCCCGCTGCGTTCGGCGAGACCGCGCAGTTCCGTTGACGTAGGGCCGGAAACCAGCAGGCTGGAGATCAAGGACTTCGTCGCCGGACAGGCGTGGGTCTCCTGCGGGGCGCATCGTTCGGCGGCGAGCAGTGTGCGGACGCAGTCGCTGCGGCGGCCGACGCGATCGTAGGTGACAGCGACGTCGCCGAGGGCGCGAGAGCGGCGCTCGACACTGGGCAGCGCCTTCAGCGAGATCCCGCGAGCGGCATCAAGCGCGGCCCGGGGATCGCCTGCGGACGGGGCCGCCGAATGCGGATACCCCTCCGGAAGCGGCGGCGGCAACAGGCGCACCCGGTGCCCCGTCTTCTCGAACACCTCCCGCACCGCGGTCACAAGGACCTCCTCACCGGCCTCGGTAACCGTCAGGCTGCAAAGTGGGCCCGTACGCGAGGTGTTCGATCAGCAGGACCTCGGCGCCGTCCCGTGCCAGCAGGGGCCGGCGGTCACGTGCATCGGGAACGTCCGACGCGAGGCGAACCCTTGACCTTCGGCCAGGAGCCGCAGCGGCTCGGCCAGCTGTCCGGCCTCCTGCGGGTAGCGTTCAAGGCAGGTGGTGAGCACACCCGTGATGTCGGAATCAGTGATCGCCATGGGCCATCACCCGCTCGACATCGCGGTACTGCTGGAGCGCTTCCCCGGAGTGAGTGGCTAACCGCTTCGGGTGGGATTTCCGTTTCTGATGGCGCCGGTTGAGGCCCCATCTCTAGGCTCGAACAACATGCGGCCCGCCGTCTGGCCGGCCCACGACGAACTGGTGCGGGAGAAGTACGTGCTCATCAAGGGCAAGTTGGTACGGGACCGAATTCCTCAGATCATCCGTGCGGATGGGGCCGAGCCGGAGGTCTACGTCGCTGACCCGGCCGAGTACCGGCAGCGGCTCCGCGCGAAGCTCAGTGAAGAGGTGGCGGAGTACCTGGAGGCGGACGAGACGGACGCCCCCGAGGAGCTCGCGGACGTCCTGGAGGTCGCCCTCGCGCTCGCGGCCGACCTCGGCATTGATCCTGCGCAGCTGGAGAAGCTCCGGGCATCCAAGGCCGAGGAGAGGGGCGGGTTCACGGAGCGCATTGTCTGGACCGGCAACCGCTGATCTCCGGTGCCGGTCCCGCAACACCGCTACAGCTCGGGCTTGGCCAGCAGGACGTGGCTTACCCCGGGCAACGGCAGCCCTGCCGCCCCCGTGATGGGGGCGAGGCCGGCGCGGCGGGCGAGCGCGGTGGTCTCCGTCGCGCTGATGCCGCGCTGGAAGGTCCCTTTCCCCTCGCTCGACCAGTAGCCGTCGTGGTGGGCCGTCCAGCTCCCGCCCGCGGCTGCCTTCATGATCTCCTCGGGGGAGCGGGTGACGATCACCATGTGCCCGCCGGGGCGGACGAACCCGGCGGCGTCCTGGAGCGCGCGGATCCGCGCCCAGGGGTCGGGCAGCACGTTGAGGACGAACATCTGGGTCACCAGGTCGTAGCCCTGCCTGTCCGGGCGGGGCCAGCCGAACCCCTCGTGCGGGTCGTAGCCGTCCGCGTCGAGCCCGGCGGCCCGATAGTGGGCGACGTCGGCCCCACGGCCGCAGCCGTGGTCGAGGACCGTGCGGATGCCGAGCGCCCCGGTCAGGTGCGCTGTGACCGCCCGGGCCGCCGGCGAGGGTGACTGGCGGCTCATCGCGGTCTTGTGTGGCTGGTACGCGCGAGCGCCCCCGCCGGCCGCCGCGGGCTGGTTGCCCGTCAGGTCGCTGATCGTGAACAGGACGTCTTCCGGCTCGGCGGTCTCCAGGGTGATCGGCAGGTCGACCAGGAGGGCGGAGTGGTCCGTGAACGCCTCCGGCCCCGTACGGACCTCGTGACGGGCGGAGACCGGAACACCGGCGGCCAGGTGGTCGCTCAGCAGGGCGAGGTCGCAGCGGAAGCGGCTGAGCCTGCCGGTGAAGAGCCGTTCGAACGTGAACTCCGCCTCCCCGTCGGTGCCGGTGGTGTCGACGAGCCACGTGCTCTGGAGCAGGTGCTGGAGCGCCTTGCGCTCGGTGTCGGCGGTGAAGCCACTGACCTCCCCGTCGTACAGCCCGTCCTCGGGCCGCGGTGCGAGGTTGAAGTCTCCGCAGAGCAGCAGGGGCCGCCCGTCCTCGGCGGCCGCCAGCGCCGCGAGCTCGTCGAGCTGGGTGGTGCGCGCCGCGCTGGTGTAGGCGTCGAGGTGGACCTGCAGGACGGTGAGCCAGCCCAGTTCGATCCGCCGGGCCCACGGGGTCGGGGCGGAGACGTCCGGGGTGGCGACGTCCTCGCGGACCCAGGCGGCAAGGTGGCCGTCCCCGCCCGCGAAGACGTACCCGGGAAGGAGCGGCGGGCGCCGGTCGGCGGGCTTGTACGGCTCCTGGGCGACGATGACCGCGACGTCGTGCGCGCGGAGCCAGGCGGCGAAGTGGGCCCGGGCGCCGTCGGCGCCGAGCCGCTTGTTGAGGTTGATCGAGGCCAGCAGCATCAAGGACACCCTTCGGCGGGCGGGATGGTCACAGCGGGATCGGCCGGCCGGAGGCGGCTTCCTCGTGGAAGGCATCCCACAGCACGTTGAGCGGGTGCGAGGCGTCGTAGGTGTCGCGCTCGCCCTTGCGCGCGAAGACGCCGGACACGAGCTGGAGCATGGGGTCGAAGTCGTCGGCGAAATCCACCAAGCGGAACCCCTCGCCGCCGGGCAGCCGGCCCGCGACGGCGGCCTCGCCGATGGACCGCGCGCAGAGCATGCAGCCGCGGGTCATCTCGGAGCGCAGCAGGGCCAGCCCGTAATAGATGTCATCGATCTCCGCGACGACTTGAAGGTGGGTGCGGAAGTCGGTTCCGTACCAGCGCTCGACGAAGTCCGCGATCACCCCGCGGGAGGGTATGACCAGCGGCAGGTTCCGCAGCCGCTCGACACCGACCTGCCGGGCGGGCAGTTCCCGGACCGTCAGGTTCGTCAGCAGGGCCAGGCCCTCGCGGTGCCACTCCAGGAAGTCGTACTCGGGGGCCAGCGGGCCTCCGCCGACTGTGGCGGCCAGCCCTCCACACAGCAGGTCGACCTGGTTGGAGTCCAGGCGCTGCCGAAAATCGCGGGTGCGGACGTGGACGACCTTGAGTTCCACCTCCCGCGCCATCAGCTCGGGCTCGACCCGCTCCCACACCCGGGCCAAGAACGGGAGGGTGAACTCCGTCGTGCCCACGGTCAAGGTGGAGCCGAGCCGGCGCCTCGAATTCGCGATGCCCTGGAGCCAGTCCGAGAACGTCGACCGTATCCGGTCGACGAGCTCGAGGCCTGTCGGGGTGAACAGCAGATCGCGGCCGCGGCCCTGCTTGACCACCACCAGCTCACCGGTCAGGGCCTGAAAGTTCCGGTTGAGGATGTCGAGCTGCTTCTGCACGCTCGACTGCTCCCGCCCCAGCAGTCGGGCCGCCGCGAGCGCCGTGCCCTCCTCGTGGACGACGACGAGCGTGCGCATCTGGTCCCACGTCAGGTCGAGCAAGTCCGGTGAGCAGGCGAGCAGATCACCTCGGAATCCCTCGGGACCAGGCACTTTGAGCGGGCCGGACGGTAACGACGGCATGCGCTTCCCCTCCCCTGGGTGCAACCCTCACCAGCTTGCACTGTCCGAGCGGCCAGGAGTAGTGGACTTCACCGCATTTCACGCCAGGAAAACCTTTAAATGTTCGGGTGGACATGGAGACATGGCGAGCTATCCACGGGAACATTTCTTCAGTCGCCTTCGATCTGGCGGCGGTCACCACACCGATGCCTGAATTCCGGGGGTGAGTCATGCTTTCAGCCGCGTCCATCAAGGACCTCATCAACAGCGGCGCTGTGACGTGGGACGGCGAACTGCGCGGGGACGGGCTGCTCTTGAAGCTCGGCGGGCCGATCCAGCCCCTGGTCGCGCCGGACGCCGTCGTCGACCTGGCCAACCAGGCCAGCATCGACACCCTGTACGGGCCGCAGATCACCGACTGGACGACGTACGACCTGGCACCCGGCCAGATGATCCTCGCCCCCGCCTCCGAGTCGGTGTCCCTTGGCCCGGACGTCACGGGGACGATCGGCGGCCTGAGCCACCTGGCCCGCGTCGGCCTGGCCGTCCACATCACCAGTCCGTACGTCCTGCCGGGCTGGGCCGGCCATCTGGCCCTCGAACTCGTCAACCAGAGCCCCGCCACGCTGCGCCTTCACCACGGGATGCCGCTCGCCCGCCTCGTACTCCAGCTCCGCGGCGGCAGCGGTCGCACCGCGGCCGCCCACCCGTTCTACGGCCCGCCCAACGCCCTGCAAAGCCGTTACGCCGACGACCTCGTCGACCCGAGCTAGAGGTGATCCTCATGGACGACTGCCAGTTCTGCACCGAGTTCACCGAGCGCGCAGCCAAGACCCGCGTCATCACCGAGACCACCGACGGCTGGGTCCTCCTGCCCACCGTCGGCTGCCTCACCGACGGCTACTCCCTCTTCATGCCGCTGGAACACCTCGACGCCGCCGCGGACGTCGCCCCCGACGACCTCCCGCAGGTCGCCGCCAACCTGGAGTCCATGCGCGCCCTGATCCAGGACCACTACGGGCCCACCATCGTCGCCGAGCACGGGCCGCGGGACTGCGAGCTCGGCGCGTCCTGCTGCAGCCACGCCCACCTCCACCTCATCCCCGTGCCCGACCCGGACGCCATCCTGGCCGCGTACGAGAAGGTGGGCGGCCCGGGCCGGCGCCTGTCCTCGCTCGTCGACCTGCCCGCGGCAGCCGATACCTCGTACCTGTATCTCTCGCCCCGTCCGGGCGAGCACTACTACTGGCCGGCCGAGGGACGCTTCGCCCGCCAGTTCGTACGCCGCGTCGTCGCCGACGAGTACGGCATCGGGGAGCAGTACGACTGGCGCGACCACCCGTTCGACGAGACCCGCGACCAGACCTACGACACCCTCACCGCGGCCATCCAGGCCACCGCGACCACCTGACGAAGGGGGACACCGTGGCGATTCTCTTGCCCCGGCCGCTGCACAGCCTGAGCGTCGAGGAACTCACGGCGGCCGCGAAGGACCGGCGCTGGCCGAAGTGGCAGACCATGGCGCTGCTGCACTCCCTGGACCTCCCCACGCTCAACGCGACCTTCTTACGACCCGGTCAGAGCCCCGCCGAGATACGCACCGCCGCCCTTGCCCTCGCCGCCGCCATCGGCGCCGAGCGGCTGATGATCCGCTCCGACGGCGGTGTCGAGAAGAAGCAGTACTACCGCGGCGGCAACACCTTCCCCATCGGCGAGATCGCGCACCGCGCACAGCCCCTACTCGCCGACGGACGCGCGGTCATCCTGGCCGGCCCCACCAACCGCTTCACCAACCGCCTGACGGTCATGATCCGCATGGACCGCCCGGGCCCCGGAATCCGCGGGACCTTCACCCTCGAAGCACTCGGCCCCGGCTACGACGTCGCCGACCTCACCCGCGGCGAACTCCCTCCCCAGGTCACCGCCCAGCTCGACGACGTCGACTGGGACAGCTTCACCAAGCCCCGATGGAACGAATGGAAGTTCACCGGCGACCGCTGCCCCGGGGGCGAAGACGCCCGCCGCCACCGGCGCCTGGAGCGCCTCGCCGCCCAGACCCTGGCCGACGGCGGACAGCTCGCCGGAGACCCCCAGCCCGAGCACGCCGAAGCCTGGCTCCGCGAACGCGGCTACCTCCAGCTCTTCGGCCCCCAGGACCCCCGCCCGGCCCTGATGCGGCGCGCCGGAAAGCTCTTCGAGGACGCCTTCGTCCTCACACGGGCCCAGCCGAACCGGAACTGGCGCTGCCTGGCCACCGCCTACTCCGTCTTCGCCGAGCCTCGCACCGTCTACTGGGACCTCGTCGACGGCGAACGCAAGTACGTCCCGGCCGCCCCGGCCGCCCCCCGGGCCAAGAAGGAGGCAGCGTGACCAGCCAGCCGATCTACCTCGACCACCAGGCCACCACCCCGCTCGACCCCCGCGCCCTCAAGGAGATGATGCCGTTCCTCACCACCGCCTACGGCAACCCCAACAGCGCCCACCCCCTCGGCCGCGAAGCGGCCAAGGCCATCACCACCGCCCGCCGACGCGTCGCCGACCTCATCGGCGCCAAGAACCCGGTGGAAGTCCTCTTCACCTCCGGTGCCACCGAGGCCATCCACCTCGCCATCGTCGGCGGCGCCCTCGCCAAACGCCCCCACGGCGGCCACATCGTCACCACCGCGATCGAGCACAAAGCCGTCCTCGCCGCCGTCCAGCGCCTCGTCGACCACCACGGCTACACCTCCACCCGCGTCGCCGTCGACGAGTACGGACGCGTGCACCCAGGCGACATCGCCGCCGCCCTCACCCCGAACACCGTCCTCGTCTCCGTCATGCACGCCAACAACGAGATCGGCACCCTCCAGCGGATTGCCGTCATCTCCCAGCTCACGGCTCACCGCGGGATCCTCCTCCACACCGACGCCGCACAGAGCGCCGGATACGGCCTCTTCGACGCCGACGAACTCTGCGTCGACCTCGCTTCGCTCTCCGCCCACAAGCTGTACGGACCGAAGGGCATAGGCGCCCTCTACGTCCGCGGCGGAACCCTCCTCACCGCCCAGCAGACCGGAGGCGGCCAGGAGCGCGGACTACGAGCCGGCACCCTCAACGTTCCCGCCATCGTCGGCTTCGGCGCCGCCGCCCACCTCATCACCAGCGACACCACCCCGGCCCTCACACAGATCCGCGCCCTGCGTGACCGCCTTCAGGACCGGCTCCTCGACGCGATCCCCGACGCCACCGTCAACGGGCACCCCACCCGCCGGCTCCCCGGCACCCTCAGCCTCACCCTCCCGGACGCCGAAGCCGCCGACCTCCTCGATCACCTCCCCGACATCGCCGCCGCCACCGGATCCGCCTGCAACACCGGAACCAGCGACCCCTCCCACGTCCTCACCGCCATCGGCCTCACCCGTCCCCAGGCCCGCCGAACTCTGCGCCTCGGGATCGGCCGCACCACCACCGTCGCCGAAGTCGACCGCGCCGCTGCGTTGATCGCACAGGCTGCCGCCACGCATCGACCGGCTCGCTCTAGCGCCGCCTGAACAAATCCACCAACTCGCGAGTCGGCCGAGGGCAGCTGGGGCTGCCGATGCCGGAAGGGCTAAGTGATCCCAGCCGATGCGACGACAGCCCGCGCGATCCGGGGCCCGACCAGGCGCTCTGCCAGATCCAGCGGGTACCAGTCGGCGCCGGTCACCTCGGATTCCTGGATACGTCCGATCTCCGCTCCGGCCGTCGCGAAGGCGTATCCGATGTCCAGGTGGTAGTGCTCCGGCTCGTCCATCACGGGCCTGGCCGGCACCTGGCCGAACTCGACGTATGCGGGAAGCGCGGATACCGGGATGACCTGCCCGGGGTCGATGCCCGTCTCCTCGGAAAACTCCCGCAGGGCCGCGCCGAGGAGCGTGGTATCGGTCGGTTCAAGATGACCGCCTGGCTGCAAAGTGAGTCCGTACGCGCGGTGCTCGATCAGCAGGACCTCGGCACCGTCCCGGACCAGGAGTGCGCCGGCGGTCACGTGCATCGGGAACGTCCGACGCGAGGCGAACCCTTGGCCTTCCCGTAGGAGGCGCAGCGGCTCGGCCAGCTGCCGGGCCTCCTGCGGGTAGTGCTCCAGGTAGGCGGCGAGTACGCCTGCGATCTCGGAATCAGTGATCGCCACAGGTCATCATCCTCCCTCCGGCACGAAGGGGAGTTCCACCGAGACCGGCCGCTCGAAGGCGGCCACCAGGCACGTGCACAGTTAGCTCCACAGGGGTCCGTAGCGTACGAGAAGCCCCGCACTCTACAAGCGGGCCCGGCCCGATCCGCTCCAACTCGCCCGTGACCTTGCGGCGCTTGGGAACCTCGGCGATTCAGCCAACCACCTTTGGTGGCAGTGCCGTTGCGGGAGGCGGGTCGGTGTAGCTCCCACGGTCCGCCGCGCGCTCTATTCCGGGAATTCATGGCCGACCGAAAAACGTGCGTTCGAGAAGCTAGGGCTGTCGTTGAGCTTCCGACAGCGTCCGAACGGCGATCCAGGGGGACCCGATGACCACATCCCAAGCACACAGCAAACCGGCCAGTGCTCCGCCTCCGGCGGAGATCACCTACAGCGGGCAGTACTCGGTCAATCCGCTCGCCGAGGTCGCCTTCCGGAAGATGTGCGCCACGCTTCCGTCCGTCCTGGCCCGGATCGGCCGCTTGTCGTGGCGGACGGACCGGCAGGCCGTGCGACTCCTGATCGGGTGCCAGGTCGTCACGGGCGTATCCGCGGCGGTGCTGCTGGCCGCCACCGCCCGCGCGATGGGGCCCGCGCTCGGCGCCGGGAGTGCCGGCGACCGTCTCCAAGACACGCTGCCCGCACTGCTCGTGGTCGCGCTGGCCGCCGCGATGAACCGTGTCGCGGGGGCGGTGGCCACGTACGCCGAGCGGCGGATCACTCCTCGGCTGACCTCGGAGACGGACAGCGCACTGGTCGAGGCGGTCTGCCGGGTCGAGGCCGCGGCCTACGCGGGGGACGGCTTCTCCGACCGGCAGGAGGCGGCCGAGATGGGGGTGGTCCGCACCCACGTGATGGTCACCGACGCCCAGCGCTTCATGTCCTCGCTGATCCGCCTGGTGACCGCCGGCAGCGTCCTGTCGCTGCTGAACGTAATGATGTTGCCTCTGTTGCTCCTCGCCGTGCTGCCAGCCGGGATCGGCGCCGTCCTGACCGCCCGCGTCGACTACGAGATCCACTACTCCAACATCAGCGACCGCAACGTGCGGGGGATGATGCGCTGGTGGGCCACCGCATCCCAGTACGGCGACGAGGTCCGCGCCAACTCGATGACCGACTACCTCGTCTACTGGTACCGGGCCCTCTCCGACCGGTGCGACCGGCGAAACCTGGCCGCAGCTCCACGGACCCTGCGGATCTCCCTGCTCTCCGCGCTGGCCGGCGGCGTCTTCCTCCTCGCGACCTGGGGTGCACTCGCCTGGCTCGCCGTGACCGGTCGTATCGAACCCGCCATTGCCGCCACGGCCGTCATCGCCGTCCAGACCGCGCTCGCCGCCCTCTCCCAGGTCGTCATCAACGGAGCCGCGATCTTCCACACCAGCCTGTACCTCACCGACATGCAGGCCTTCCTCGACGAGGCCGCCGCTCGTACTCCCCAGCGCGGACCGCACGAGATCACCGGCCCGGTCCAGCAGATCCGGCTCGACGAGGCCGTCTACCAGTACCCGGGCAAGGACAAGCCCGCTGTGGACGGTGTCTCCCTCACCCTGGAGCGCGGCCAGATCCTCGCGATCGTCGGGGCGAACGGCTCCGGGAAGTCGACCCTCACCCGCCTGATCACCGGGATCTACCTCTGCGACAAGGGCAAGGTCACCTGGAATGGAAGCGACCTCGCCGACACCGACCCGGGCACCGTCTGGCGCCGCACCGGCCTGGTCCCGCAGGACTTCGCGAGGTGGCCGCTGCGAGTGCGCGAGAACATCACCCTCGGCCAGCCCCGCACCCACGACGACGGACCCGTGTGGGAGGCCATCGACGCGGTCGGCCTGCGCGAGGCCGTCGAAGACCTCCCGGACGGTCTGGACAGCCTCCAGGCCCGCGACATCTGGGGAGGTGTCGAGTTCTCCGGCGGGCAGTGGCAGCGCGAGGCGTGCGCCCGGGCCCTGTATCGCAAGCCCGAGCTGCTGATCTTGGACGAGCCGACTTCTCAGATGGATCCGCGCGGTGAGCACCTGATCTTCGAGCAGATCAAGGCCATCGCCGTCGACCGGATCACCATCATGGTCACCCACCGCCTGGAGAACACCAAGATCGCGGACCACATCATCGTGCTGGAAGACGGCCGGATTTCCGAGCAGGGCCGCTTTGACGATCTTGTCCATGGTGGCGGGACCTTCGCCGAGCTCCTCGCGCTCTCCCAGGACCGCTGACCGACTTCACCCCGCCCGACCCACCGTCGGCCGGCGCGGCCGACCCACCAAGGAGGACCCGTGTTCCCCCGCCTTACCGCATCCGATGGCCATGGGCCCTGCCCTATGGAGTCCGCTCACCCGAGCAGGAGGTCCGCCGGATGAGGCAGACGAAGCCGCTGCCCGCGGCGGTGCAGGAATGGGCGGAGCAGCGGGTCGGGCCCGTCGTGTCCGTTCGCGACGCCTCGCACAACTGGGACCGCTCCCGGGTGTGGGAGTTGGAGGGTGCGGACGGGGTGCACCGGTACGTGAAGGTCTCGCCGAGCGAGAAGTTCTTCACCCGCGAGACCCGGGCATACCGCCATGTCGTGCCCGCCCTCGGGCACAGCCGGGCGCCCAGCCTCCTCGACAGCCGTGCCCAGGACCTCGTCCTGCTGCTCACCGCGGTGCCCGGCGTCCCGGCGAAGGACCTCGACCTGGCCGCTGGTGACTGGCGGGCCGTACACCGGCAGGCCGGGGCGCTGTGCGCCCGGCTCCACGAGGCCGGAGCACTCAACCGTACCGACCGGGCCGAAGCTGAGGCATCCCTGGGGGCTGCCGCCGACGGAGCGGAGACGTACCTGGCTCGCGCCGGGGACCGGCTCACCGGGGACGAGCAGCAGCTGATCCGCGACCACACCGCCCGGCTGCGCCGCGTCGGCCCGGTGCCCCTCGGCTACATCCACGGGGACAACCAGCCGAGGAACTGGCTGTGGTCCGAGGCAGGGCTCGCGCTCGTGGACTTCGAACGGAGTCGGCCGGCCGCCCGCGTCCAGGACCTCGTCATCCTCTCGGCGACCCAGTGGGTCGACCACCCCGACCGGAAGAAGGCCTTCCTCCAATCGTACGGGCGTACCCTCACCGACGCCGAACAGCAGGCCCTGCGCTGTCTGACCGCGCTGGACGCGGTCAACTGCCTGGCCTGGGGCCCCGACAACGGCGACGAGATGGTCACTGCCCGGGGCCGGCGGACCCTGGACCAGCTCATGAGGGAGGGCTGGGCATGAGCGCTGTGCACCGGAGCGTTGGCAACGTCATGGTCCTGCTCCAGCGTCCCGACGACGGGAAGGTCTTGACCGTCCGGCACCAGGCGACCTCGTGGCACTCCCCCGGGATGCTCACCGTCATCGGCGGACGGCTGGAGGCCGGCGAGTTCCTCACCGAAGGTGCGGCGCGCGAGCTCGCCGAGGAAGTCGGCATCCACGTCGCCCCGGACCTCCTGCAGTTCTCCCAACTGCACCACTTCCACGCCGTGGACGGCGAGCGGGTGATCGGCATCGTCTTCACCGCGCCGCGGTGGGAGGGCATCCCCTGCAACCGGGAACCCGACACCCACGTCGAGCTGGTGTGGGTGGATCCGGCAGCCCCGCCGGCCGACTGCCACCCCTTCACCCATGCGGTCTTCGCCCACTTCGTCTCCGCCCAGCTCTACGGCAACGTCACCGCCCCCGAGCTGCTGGGCGGTGAAGACCAGTGACCGCCTCCGCCCAGACATCGAAGCGCCCGAGGAAGACCTCGCCGGACCTACGTCTACTGGTCGGCAGCGAGTGCGCGAGTCTGTCACGATCGGCGGTCAGCGCCGTCGCCATCCCCACCCTGGCCGTGCTGGAGCTCCACGCCTCCACCACCCAGGTCGCCGTGCTCGCCTTCCTCGGACAGCTGCCGAACGCCATCGGGGCGCTCTTGGCCGGCGCGCTCTCGGACCGGTACGCGAAGCGTCCCCAGGTGATCGGCGCCGATATCGCAGCCGCGGCAGCCCTCGTGACCATCCCGGCCGCCGCCGTGGGCGGCGTGCTCGCCATCGGCCAGCTGTACGTGGTCGCCATAGTCCTCGGCATTGCCGAGGTCGTGCATGGGGCGGCATCCATCAGCTATCTGCCCGTTCTCGTCGAACCCAGCCTGCTCCAGCGCGCGAACTCCCGCCTCGGTGCTGCCTCGTCGGTCGCCGACAGTGCGGGAAACAACATCGGCGCCGCGCTGATCGGCGCCGTCGGAGCGGCCCGCTCGGTCCTCGTCGATGTCCTGTCCTATCTCGTCTCCGCGTTCCTCGTGTGGCGCATCCGCACACCCGAGCCGACCGCCCCGCGACCGCAAGGCCGCCGAAGCCTCGCGCGGGACATCCACGAGGGACTGCGCTACGTGGCCGGGCAGCCGACGATCCGCACGGTGATCGTGGCACTGTCCACGCTCAGCTTCGGGCTGGCGATTATGAACACGTACTGGGCGTACTACCTCCTCACCGTCCTGGAGGTCACCCCGACGGCATTCGGAATGATCATGGGGGTCGGTGGCGTCGGCAGCCTGGCCGGAGCCCTCCTCGCGCCGAGGATCGCCTCCCGAATCGGCATCGGGCCGACGATCCTCGTCGGATTCGCCGTCAGTCCCCTGGCCCAGGCCCCTCCTCCTCGCCGGGGCCGGGCTGCGATGGCAGATCACCCTTGCCCTGGTCCTGGCCGCGCAGTTGTTCTGGGCGACGGCCTCCGGGACGAGCCAGAGGTCCCTCAGACAGACCCTGTGCGACCCGCGTTTCCAGGGGCGGATGCAGGCCGCAAGCACCACGGTGACCGCCGGGGCCCGTCCGCTCGCCGCCGCGGCCGCCGGCACCCTGGTCCTCTGCCTCGGCCTGCACACCACCCTCACGGCCGGCGCACTCTTCCAACTCGTACCGGTAGCCCTCCTGCTCCTCTCCCCCGTCCGCGCGATGCGGGCCATGCCCGCCCCACCTGCACAATCAGCGCTGCCGTCCGCCCGCGAAGGAGCCTCGTGACGACCACGGCGACCGCCGCGTACTGGGAACCGCTCTGTGCGCAGGGCCGCCAGTACCGGCAGGTCGACGAAGCCGAGATGCGGCTGCTGGAGGCGCATCTCGGACCCGGCCGGGGTCGACCGGCCCTCGACATCGGCTGCGGTGACGGCGCTTTGACCCGCCATCTCCATCACCAACTCGGATACCGCGCCACCGGAATCGACTGTTCCCCCACCGCCCTCGCCCTCGCGGCCGCGGCAGGCTCAGCGGACGCGACCGGGCCGTTGTGGAGGTGCACCGACATCGGGGCCGACAAGGCCGTCCTACCGGAGCCCGCGTACGCGGTCATCACCTGCCGTCTGGTCTACCGGTGGCTCGACGACAAGGGGGCGTTCGTCAACCGCGTCCGCCGCCTTCTGGTACCCGGCGGGGTCTTCTGGGTGGTCGCCGAGATTGCCGGCCGCCGGAAGGACGCCGCCCCGCTCCAGGGCCTCTGGATCAGCCCGGCCGAGGCCGAGATCCTACCGCGGGCTGGTCCGCCGTCCGGACCCATGACCTTGACGTGCTCCGCTGCTACGCCTTGCACCCCTGACCGCCCCCATCCTGCTGGAGGACATGTTGATGGACATCGAGAAGCAGACCGCCGGAGTGTGGACCACCTACGGGGCGCACCAACTGACCGTGTGCCCGGACCTGCCGGAGATCGAGCGGTGGGACTGGGGCATCGCTGACATCGGGCCCGGCATCGAGAGCCTTGGGGACGTGAGGGGGCTTCGCGTCCTCGACCTCGGCAGCGGATTGGGCCGGCACGCCGCGCGCCTGGCCGCTCTGGGCGCCGAGGTCACCGCCGTGGACGCCTCTCCCACCCAGCACGAGCGCGCCCTCAACCGATACCCGCACACCCGCGGGCTCCACTTCGTCTGCGCCGATGCCGTCGCCCACCTGCAGGACGCGGCCCCCTACGACCTGATCTACTCCGTCAACGGCGTGCCCTACCTGGACCCGAACCGGCTCCTTCCCGCGCTGGCCAACGCCATCAAGCCCGGCGGTCGAGTCGTGTTCTCCGCGCTGCACACCAACTCGAGCGGCGCTGGCCCGTCGACGGCAGTCGCCCCACGCCCCGAGGACTTGCGGCTGCCCGGGACCACCGAGGTCCATCCCGTCCACATGTGGGTCCTGACACACCAATTGTGGGAGGACCTGTTGACCGGGCACGGCCTCGCCGTGGAGAAGGTGGCGGCGATCGATGCCCCGCAGCCGGACAATGCCGCCTCCTATCGGTTGTACGAGGTCCGGCGCCCGCAGAGGGTGCCGAGCCGCCAGCGCACCAGTACTCCACCGCCTCCACGCGCGTTCGTGGGAGTCGGCGTGATCATCCACGGGCCGGATGGTGTCCTGCTGGGCCAACACCGTCGTGGAACTTTCGAATTGCCGGGTGGATCGGTTGAACCCGGCGAGACCTTCACCGAGGCCGCCGTACGCGAACTCCACGAGGAAGCCGGCATCGTGGCCGATGTCGCCGACACCGTCGTGCTGGGCACCCTCCTGGCCCGGGTGGGTGACATCGTCCGGGTGACGGTGCCCGTCCTGGTGACCCGGTGGTCCGGTGTACCGCTGCAGTGCGAAGAGACCATCGGGGCCTGGAAGTTCTGGCCCCGGGACGCGCTGCCCCAGCCTCTGTTCGTGCCGAGCGCGCAGTGCCTGACGGCATGGGATCCGACACTCCGCATCGACCACGCGCCCGCCGGCTTCCTGGCATACAAGGCCGCCGACCGCGCCTAGGGAGCGATCCCACCGGCCGCGCGTCTCACACCACGACCTCGAGGAAGGCACCACCTACCGTGACACCAGCGCGTTCTTCATCCCTGCCGTCCCTTCTGGGAGTCTTCGGACACCCGGACGACGAGTCCCTCTTGGCCGGCGGCGTTCTCGCGCAGCACGCGGCAGCACGCGCGGCAACTGCCCTGGTCACCGCCACCTGGGCCCCCGACAGCCACCGGGCCGACGAGCTCGCCGACGCCCTGGCCATCCTGGGCGCCGGGAAACCGCGGATGCTCGGCCTCGCCGACGCCCGAGTCCCCCACTCCGCGCCCGGCCGGCCCCGGCTGTGCGACGCCCCGCTGGACGAGGTGGTGGAAGGGATCGTCGCGCACATCCGTGCGGTGAAGCCACAAGTCATCATCACCCACGACGCCTACGGTCAGCTGACGGGTCACCCTGATCACGTCCGCACCCACCAGGCCACCGTCATCGCCTTCCACGCCGCGGGCCTCGAACACCGCTACCCGCAGGCGGGAGCGCCCTGGCAGCCCGCCGCCTTGTACGCGGCCACGCACCCGCACTCGGGGGTGGGCGAGCTCGGCGCGCTCCTCGCGGCAGTGGGGAAGCAGGTGCTGAGCGTGCCGGACGAGCACGTCACCGCGACGGTCGACGTGACCGCCTGGTCGGAGCAGAAGATGGCCGCGATCTTGGCTCACCGCAGCGAAGCGGCACGGGAGCGGCCCCTCCCTGGAATCCTGGCCCGCCTGTCAGCCCCGGCACGGGAGTCGATCATCGCGACGGAGTTCTACACCCGTCTCGATGCCGCGCCTGGGCCGGGTGGGCAGCGACAGCTCACCGTGTGACATGCCACCGGGTTCCCTCGGATCAAAAGGCCGGCGTGCCGGAGGGCGGAGGTGACGGCTCGCGAACGCCCAAGGCCGCCTGATTCGCCGGGAACCCGTTCATAGCGCTGAGGCTCCGCACCCGTCAGGGCCGGCTACGGGGCTGGCGGCTTGCGGTGACGGCCGGTTGGCCTCGACAGGACTTGCGCAGGCGGGGCGGAGGCCGGCTCAGCCTGCGCCGCGCTGATCCCATGGAGCATCCGCTGGGCAGCGGCATAGTCGGCGGCCACTGTCTCGGGCACCCACCGGTATCCGTCCCAGCGGGCCATCAGCCGGGGCGCGGTCGGATTGACGTGCGCGCCCCGGCCAGCGGATCCGTCTATCGGCAAGGCTCGCAGCGTGCCGACGCGGGCGGCCTGCCGGGCCAGGAAGTTCACGGCCCACTCTTCAAATGGCTCTTCGGTCACAGTCAGCAGCCTTCCAGAAATCGTCTCGCCGCGGGCGTAACGGAAAGCAGTGAGAGGGGCCTTCAGGGCTGGCTGCGGCGTGACGATGCCGCTTTCCCCGGCGTTGGGCAGAGCGAAGGACCTGAGAGAGAAAGCTGGTGGTGATCATCTGGCTCAGCGGGCCGTTCGGCGGCGGGAAGCGCCCGCACACCGCCGCCTACAGGGTGGCCGCCGTCACCTGGCTCCACCACGTCGGGAACGCCATCGACACCACCGCCCTCACCCCTGATGAGACCCTCCAGCGGGCCCTCCCCCACCACCTCTGGGCCCACGGAGGCCCGGCCCTCGTACCGGAAAGCGATGCGCGATGACTTTCAGCACGACCACCAAGTCATTCCGGTTGGGCACCCGGCCCAGCCCCATGGCCATGGAGCAGACCGGCCGCTTCGCCCGGGCCCTGCGCCTCCAGTACCCCGACCTCGACCTCGAAGTCCTGGAGATCACCTCCGAAGGCGACCAGCACCGCGGCCCGCTCGCGGAGATCGGCGGGAAGGGTGCTTTCACCCGCCGGGCCGACCAGTACCTCCTTGACGGCCGTATCGAGGCGACGATCGCCTGCGCCAAGGACATCCCCGGTCCCCATGACCGGGCCCCTGGGATCGTTGCCGGAGCGGTCTTGCCCCGCGAGGACGTGGCCGACGTCCTCGTCCTGCCCGCCGGCCAGCCACCCACCACCCTGGCCGACCTACCGCCCGGCACCCGCGTCGGCACCAGCGCACCTCGCCGGGCCGCTCTCCTAAAGGCCCTCTACCCCCGGCTTGTCCCCGTGCCAATCCGGGGGAACGCGGACACCCGTCTGCGCGCTCTGGACGAGCGGACGATGGGAGCGGACGCGATGATCGCCGCGCTGGCCGGACTGCGCCGCCTGAACCTCGCTGACCGGGCCGCGCAGATCCTGGATCTGGCGGTGTGGCTGCCGGCGGCGGGCGCCGGGATCGTCGTCATCGAGCATCGCGCCGATGACCACACCACCCGGGCTCTCCTCGCCCCCCTCACCCACGCCCCCACCCGCACACTCTTCGACGCCGAACGCGCGGCCCTCGCTTTCCCTGTCAAGTCAGCCTGTCGAGATCTGGCTGTCGCCTGCAGCGGGGCGGTCCAGCGGTGCAGACTGCAGCCTCGGCGACCAGCGACCGTTGGTCGGAACCGGCGAGTCACGAGGGGGCAGCCGGTGTCCGGACGACGTGCGAGGGGGTGCCGTGGAATTTCACCAGCTTGAACGGCCGCGGGGTGCTTTTCAGCAGTCGGTCTCGGCCGAGCAAGTGCAGAGGATGTGCCGCCGTGCCTTCGGCAGTGACCATCAAGTTGTGTCCGCCGTGGAACTCGACGGCGGAATGTATAACAACACTTATCGAGTTGAATTTGCCGGAGAACAGCCCACGATCTTGCGGGTGGCCCCGGAGCCCTCCCGGCAAAGCCGCATTGAGCGCGAGCTGATGCGGAATGAACACGCCGTGCAGCCGTTCCTCGCGCCGATCTCGTCGTTGCTGCCCCGGATCCTGGCCGTCGACTTCACCCACCAGATCATCGGCCGCGACTGGATGATCCAGAGCCTGCTTCCCGGCGTCCCGGCCCCGGAGGGGCTGAAGATCCGTCCGCGAGCCGAGTGGGGGCGGTTCTTCGGCCAGCTCGGCGCCATCACCCGGCAGGTCCATGACGTCCGCGGGCCACACTTCGGGCCGATCACGGGCCCCGGGTTCAGCCGCTGGAGCGATGCCGTCATCGCCGTCCTCCAGGACACTGCGGCCGACCTGGAGGACGCCGGCCTGGACGCCCGCGACGTTCGGGAGGCTGCGGCCATCGCGGAGAAGAACCGGTCACTCCTCGACGAAGTCACCGAACCGAGGCTCCTGACCGGAGACCTGTTCACGATCAACTGCCTGGTCCGAGAGTGCGACGGCCCACTGACAATCACCGGCGTCATCGACTTTGATCGTGCGACCTGGGGACCCAGAGACGCTGACTGGACCATCTTCATGGCGTCGCGGCGGACGAGCCCCGAGAGGGACGTGTTCTGGACGAGCTATGGACCGCTCAGCGCCGAACCTGCCGCCGTCCGCCGCAGGCTGATCTATCGAGTCATGCATCTTGGTGCGATTCGTCTGGAACGGAAGAGGACCGGTCGCGTCGAAGGGCTCGCGGAGAGCTATGCGGACGTGACCGCGGTCATGGCCGAACTGCGATGACGACACCGGTCAGGGCCGTGGTGCGAGTTTTCGAGATAGGTGACACTGCAGTGATGGGCTGGCCTGGGGTCGCTGGCCGGTTTGATCGCTCTACTGGGCGCCGGAAGGTCGTTCCTTGTTACCACCTGCTGCTGTTTTCCCGTGGCGGGCGGACCTCAAGTCTTGACGGCCTCTGCGATCTGCAGGGCGGCCTGGGCGGGCGTGAGGTGCGTGGTGTCGACAACCTCGGCCTCACCGTGTAGCCACGTGCGGGCCGCCTCAGCGTAGGGCTCGAGGTATTTGAGACGGAATACAGAGGGGCCCATAAGAGTGTCCCCCTCGATGCGCCCGCGGAGGGTGTCCCGGTCAGCGTGGAGAACGAAGTGCCGTACGGGAATGTCATGTTGGGCGAGGCCCGTGCTGATCTCGCGCCAGTACTGCTCCACCAGGACAGTCATGGGCACCACCAGAGTGCCACCGGTGTAATCGAGTACGTGGCGGGCGGTCTCGACTACGAGCGGCCGCCACGGCGGCCAGTGCTGGAAGTTGTCTGTCGCCGGCAGCCCTGGCGTGATGTCCATGAGTGTCTCGCCGACCTTCTCGGCGTCGAACACCCGCGAATCAGGGATCAGCTGCTGCACGAGTGGACTGGTCGTCGTCTTGCCTGCGCCATGGGTACCGTTGAGCCATACGATCATGGGCTCGACGCTAGCGGTGTGTGGGCCGCGGACCCGTGCCGATCACGTCACAGAACGGGCACGACAGAAGACCGACCGGTACAGGTTCGGAGTCTCATCGGCGCCGGAATTCGGGTGCCTGCCAGGGTGGCGTCAACCACCGAGATAAGGTGTCACCTATCTCGAAGAGTCGCACGTGGTGGCCGGACGAACGGGACGACCTTGCCCTGGGACCCTTGAAGAGCCCGGCGAAGCTGCTGGTTCTCCAGCGTGAGCTGGTTGACGGTGCGGACGAGTGCGGGGATGTCCGCGCGGAGCTGTTCCAGCTCCTTGTTTTTGTTGCCGATCGTCTTCTTGAGCTTGGTGATCGTGGCCCTCAGCCGGGCCTCGGTGTCGTTCATGGCCCCGCGCTGGTGGACGTGGTCGTAGAACTCGTTCTTCAGGTCCAGGTGCCGCTGGGTGAGCGCGTTCCTGGGGACGCCGGCTTCCTGGGCCAGGGCGACGATGGTGAGGGCGCCGTTGGAGTGCTCGGGTTTGCCGGACAGGATGCGGTCCATCGCGGCTCGGATGCGGTCGCGTTCGTCAAGGGCTGGGCTCACGTGGTGTCCTTCTCAAAGGTGATTCGGGTCTGGTCGTGCTGATCGGCGAGGGCCCGCAGCCGGGCGGCGTTCTTGCGGAGCCGCTCGGCCAGCGGCTGGGGAACGAACTCGGCCCGTCTGTCCAAGGTGTTAGCGCGTTCGCGGAGTTGGGCGGCGTGCTGGTCGGTGCGGACGATGTTGCCGCAGCCGGCGACGCAGTGATCGAGGCTGGGGTTCTCCCGCGGGATGCCGCGGTGGCAGAGGGCCTGCTCGCGCCGGTAGTGGCAGAGCAGGAGAGCATGCGGGTTGTCATAGAGCAGGGCGTCCTCGTTAGCCAGCAGCCGCCGGGCGGTGGTGGCCGTGATGATCGTCCCGGTGAACTGCGGGGCCTGGGCCGCAGCGTTGATCGCGCGTCGTGCGGCGGGTCCGGAGACACCGCCACCCGCTTCGAGGTCATCGTGGAGGTCGGCGACGGTGTCGGCGACCGCGCGGACGGTCTCGATGTCGATGAGCTCGTGGATGCCGTTCCGGCTGCGGGCTGCGTACCCCTCAGTGACGAAGGCTGTCCGCAGGTGCCCGTATTGGATGGCGAGGGCGACCAGCCCGCCGGGGCGACGGGCGATGTGCCAGGCCAGCGACCTGCGGAAACGCTTGATGCCGATCCTGCCGTGCGGGTCCGGCGCGATGACGTCACCGGTCTGGTGGCGGACGGCCTCCTGGTTGGCCCACTCGACGAACGCCTCGATCCGGGTCCGCATGGCCTGGGGCTTGAGCGAGCCGGTGTCCTGGAGGGGCCTGTGCAGTTCGTGAGCATTGTGGTCGAACAGCAAGTGCCCGTCGGGAACCATGCGCTCAAGGACACGGATCGCGTGGACGACCGGGGCGATGGCGACCCAGGGGACCTCCCGCTCGGAGCCGGCAGATCGGTGGTTGCCTTCCTCGTCGATCGCGGTCTTGTATTCGTTGCCGCGGATCAGGTGCCGTCCGCCCTTGCCGTCGGGGCCGGGTTCCGGGTCAGGGCAGCAGCCGGTCCGCAGGCCGAGAACCTCCCCGGGGCGCATTCCAGTCAAATACGACAGGACGACGAAGGCGGCCGTACCGAGATGCCGCATCAGGGTGACGGTCTCGTTGAAGTCCATCGCCTCCCGCCAAGGTCGGTCCGCGATCCGGCCGGTCACCGGCGAGTCCATGGGGCATGGACCGGGACGCTGCGGCGCCAGGTCCGTTATCCGGTGACGGTCAACGAATTCCTGGATGTGACCCTTGGATGCGCCGGTCAGGCCGCCGACGTAGTAGCGGGCCAGGGTGACGTGGCCGCGGATGGACGTGGTCGGCAACGGCGCCCCGGCCTTGATCAACGGTGTGAGGAGAGCGTCCAGGGCCTCCTTGCCGACCTGGTTGGCGGGGTTGGAGCGGGCGGCGGTGACCAGCCGCTGCCTCTCCTGCCAGGCCGCCAGGATGTCGTCGGCGAAGTCGTCGACCATACGGATCGCCCAGACCAGCAGTGGTCCCATGGTCTGCTCGGCCAGGACCTCGGTGGTGTTCTCCCCGCCCCGGGAAGTTGCGGCGGGCAGGTAGTCGTCGGCCCCGAACTCGTCCCAAGGCGGCCGTCCCATTCCGGCCGGCTGTGCACTGAGCTCATCGAAGGCCCAGAACCGGGTCAGAGCGTTGAGCACGGTCCGAGCCCGCTCGCGGCCGCCGGCGCGGATGTGCAGGCCGTACTCGTGGAGCACCTGGCTGTCGCACCTGGTGAGGGTGTGGATGTCGCGCTCGACGAGCCATCGGGCCAGCCGCATCCACTCGACCACGGTGGTGTGTGTGCCCGCGACGCTGAGACGGCTTCGCATCTTCGTGCTGCGGTCCTTCAGAAACGACGGCCGAAGAGTCCCGTTGATCAGGGTCCAGGACGTGAGCCGTACTTCCTCCTGGAACATCTGCGGACAGTTTCGCCAGTGCAGGGCGAGTTTCATCGCGCTGGGGTTGTCCGTGAGCGGTGCCAGCGGCCAGATGCTGTCGCTGTAGCGGGCGTTGAGGTGGGCGTGGAGATCGACGACGAGGTGATCGGCGACAACCGGGCTGCCGGCGAAGGGCATGGGCAGCACATAGGGGTCGCGGTCGTCGAGGAGGGTGAGGGTCATGCGTCGAGATCTCCCGTGATGAGTGCGTCGACGATCCCGCGGTCGGCGTGGCTGATCCGGTCCAGGGCCTGAGACCACAAGCCCTGGCCGAGCTTGGTCTTCAGGTCCTCCAGCCGGTCGTGGCCCTCACCCCAGTCGGACTCCCAGAGCTCGGGCGGCAGCACCGACCACAGGTTGCCGAGAGCCTGGTGCAGATGGGCGAGGCGGGAATGGTGGCCGGGATGCACTTTCGCGTTCTCACAGCCCAGGCAGCCCAGGAACGACGGGACGCCGCAGCCCCCACCGGGCAAAGGGTAGGCAGCGTTGTCCCAGTCGCCGCAGTCAGCCGTCGCGGTCTGACGATCGAGCGGGTCGGCCTGGACGCGGACCTGTGCGATCAGGACGGCCTTGCGAGCGCGGTCGGCGGCGTCCTCGGCGCCAACGGCGATGATCTCCACTGAGCGTTCCTGAACCTGCTTGTCGGGCAGAACGTAGTTCCGGTCGTGGGTTTCCTGGCTGTTCTGCCCTGGTTCGCGGCGGTCGAGTGCGTTCACGGTCCGTCGGCCCCGCTGGAACGGTGATCCGCCCAGCCCTTGGCTCACCGCCCACTCTCTCGCGGAGGCCGCATGCACTCCGAAACGGAACGGACCGACCGGAGGTAGCCGATCCCCATGGCTCGGTGTTCGCTCTGATTGGTGGCCCGTGCGCCAGACCATCAGGCGGTTTGTGTCCGGTGCGAGGTCTTCGACGATCGCGCGGGCGAACCGCGTGGCTTGGAGAGCCTGGGTGATCAGCCGTCCCTTCGAGGCGGCCCCGTCGTCGGTGACGTTCCGCGTCTCGTAGTGGTGGCCGGCACCGCGACGGAACTTCTCCAGCGGGATCCGGTAAGTCGGATGCCCGTCCTCGCCTGGGTCAGGGGTTGCTCGGGGGACCTCTGCCTGGTCGATCACCGAAAGGTTCCAGCCGTACTCGGCCAGCAGTAGTACTCCGAGCGCGGTTGCCTCCAGCCGTGACAGGAACAGCCGCTGCCAGGTCACCGCCGCCTTGGTTCCACCCAGGGCCTCGCGGAACGGTTTGATCAGGGTCAGCTTGTCGTTCTTGTCGGTGTAGTAGGTGAGGTCGCCGGTGCGGGCCAGTAGATCCAGGGCCTCACCGATCTTCCAGTCCTGGCTCGCGGCAGGGACTTCGCCGGCCCGCCACCGCTCCAAATGCGCGGCGTTCTCCTCGATCCGCAGCAATGCGGATCGGAACATCCGCCGGGCAGCTGTCTTGATCGCGTCGAACTCCGCCTCGGGGTAGGACTGGACGCGGCTCTTGGGCTGGGCCATCCGCCGTACCAGTTCGTCCGCGGCGCGTCCGCTCTGAAGGCGGGGATCATGCTTGAGCAGCTTCACGACCATGGTGATGTTCTTGTAGCCGGTGACGGTCTTGGGCTGGCTCGTGCGCCAGCGCTTGACCACAGCGCCGGTCAGCTCGTCCAGGTCCCGGGGCGGATGGTCCAGTCCGGACAGGAATTCCGTGAACTTCTTGATCTTCTTCCAGTGCTGCTTGGAGGTGGTGTGGGCGCCCCACAGCTGCGGTTTGCATCGGGCCGCAAAGAGCTTCGCCAGCGTCCGCTGCATCGGCTCGGCGACCGTGAGCGTCGAGAAGTCGTATGCCGCCGAGCGGCCGTTCCGGTTGATGTGACGGACCATCAAGCCGTCGTCGACCAGCGGCTCGGGGCGAGCGTGCGTGGCCGGAGGCAAAGGCGCCCGGCGTCCCCGTCCGGTCATGCCGCACCACCCTCCGCCGGCACCAGACTGGAGTCGATGTCTTGGATGCCCTCCGACTCCCGCGCGACCCGGGCGAAGACCGCGTCGAGCTCCGGCATCGGCGCTTCGGCCAGGTCGGCGTCGTCGGTAGAGGCGAGCATCGCCCGCAGCTGGAGATCCGCGACCGGGGCAAGGTAGTGCTTGACCGTCGTCTCCCGCGAGGAATGACCCAACAAATTTTGAACCATCAGCCATGGGTCGCCGTAGAGCAGCCGGAAATCACGACGCTCCTCCGGTGTCAGCCCGAACCGCTGGTCCATCAGGTAGTTCAGGACGACCAACATGTAGAGGGCGAAGCTGTGACGCCCGGAGTGCGCGGTCGCGTAGGGCGCGAACACCTGGTGCGGGTCCCGCCGCAGGTGCTCGGGCGGGGTGAGTATTCGCTCGCAGCGCTGGTTCGCCGTGCGGAAGACGTTCTCCCACGACGACGGCAGAAACGGCAGCCCGCGCTCATTCAGCCAGAGCCACAACGGCTCTGGCCCGTGCGGCCCTTCCTCGAACAGCAGGATCCGCTCCTGCCAGGTCAGCAGGTCGAGTTCCTGTTCCCCGATCACGCCGTCCTGGTCGCACCAGCGGACCTTCGGCTTCAGCCCCCGGGTCACCTCAATCAGCATGCGCATCTCAGGTAGCCGATCGTAGCGGCCCGCCTTCTGGGCCTTGCGGATCGCCCAGGCCCGTGACGACGCGGCGTACGACTCGATGTCTCCCACCGCGTCCGAGCTGACGTAGTAGGTGCGCTGCTTCTTCGACCGGGTTGCCTCGGAGGCGACCTTCCCGCGGTAGTAGCGGCCGCCGCCCAGCCGCCGCTTGGGGACCTCGAACGTCAGCAGGGATGCTGCCTCCTGGAGCCGCAGGCCCGACGAGACGATCGTCCGCACGAAGGCGACGTTGCGGTCCTCCAGCCGACCGACCCAGCCCGGCTCCACCACCCCTTCACGGGTGTGGCCCCGCAGGCCGACGTCAATCCACCGGCGCCAGGTCCGCGGCGTCAGCCAGTGAACGTTGCTCGACCGGGCGTCCTTCGCCCGCTGGGCGGGGACCGTCACCACCTCGCCGTTCCGGCCCAGCACCTGCTTCATGACCACCGGATTCAGCGTGAGATGGCCAGCCTTCTTCGCCCACGAATACAGGCTCGCGAGCGCGGCCAGATCCCGGTCCCACTTGGCACCGCCGATCCGCTGCGGATTCGTCACGGCGAACCGACGCCAGTCCTCGTAGTCCTCCAAGTCCTTCGGCGTGGCCTCCAGCCACGACTTCCCCCGGACCCACAACGCGGTCAAAAACAGATTGATATCCGTCGCGTAATTCCGCTTCGTCTCCGCGGTGTACCGAATGAAAGGATGCGACTGCACGTACAACGACAGCAGCGGATCCACCCGGTAATCCGGCGACAGGAAGATCGGATCCCCCGCTCGTACGGCGACCGCAGTCTCACGTACAGGCAGGTCCCCCCACCCCTCCAGTACGGCCTTGCGTACACCGCCCCGTACCGCGTCCTGCGGCACCCAGAACACACGCCAACTCAATCTGTTCCACCCCTGTCGATCAGCTTCAACACGCTAGATCATCAGGGAACTCGCCGCCTTGCACGGCGGCTGCATGACCGCGGCCTCCGCCCACGCGGTCGTCGACGCGTCAACCGGCCAGCTCACCGTCCACGCGGTCGTTCTCGACCCGACGGGCCAGGCCCCGCTTCGCACGTCCGCGACCGGGCCCGCCACTGAGCCGGCACCCGTCGGCCAGCGCGCCGGCCTGCAGTTGCTCGACGCGGGCGCCCAGACGCTCCTCGGGCATCGGCCATGACCCCGCCGCCCCACCGAGTACAGCGGATGTGAGACTGGTTTTTTGGTTTGTCAGGTCAGGCACGGGTTCGGCCTGTGCCTGCATGCCCGGCTCACCGCCGTCGGGTCACGGATTGGAGGATTCTCGGTGGCTGCTTCACGGCTCTGGCATCTGCAAGGCTCTCCCGGATTCGAGTACTCCGGCGAGAAGGCACGCCAGTTGCTCCGCCACCGTCTGGATTGGGCAACCCAGGAGACGTGGTTCGAGGATGGCCGAGCCGCCAACCTGACCGTGGTCACCAACGGCGAGCGCGCGATGGTCAGCCTTCTGGATGGTGAAGCCGGCCGAGCGGAGCACCTCATCGATCCGCGGGAAAGCGGCAGCTCTGGCGGCTACCAGCTGGCAAATGGGCAGGTAGACGTCTACGCCGACCGGGACACCGTCACGTTCGAAGCTGCCGGCCGGGCCGTGGCGTACTTCATCGAGCACGCCACGTGGCCCGACGACATGAGCGTCGAGGACGACCACAGCGAGTAGGAGATGCTGAACGAAGAGCCGGATGCATCGCCTTCCGGCTCCGCATTCTGCGGAGCGTCCCCTGGCCTCCATCCTGACTCGTCGCGATTCCCCATACTCGGAGTGCTGCCCGTGCAAAGCCGCATCGCCCTTGTCGCCGTCGTCACTGGTCCACCTGGGACGGGGAAGACGACGCTCGCCCGGGCACTCGCCCAGGAGCTTGGCTGCCCGGCCATCATTCGCGACGAGATCAAGCAGGGCATGGTGATGAATGTGCCGAATCACCATGTCGACGAAGACGATCCCCTCAACATCGCGACGTTGGAGGCCTTCTTCAACGTGATCACGGTGCTCGTTCAGGCAGGGGTCACCCTCGTCATTGAGGCGGCCTTCCAGGACAGGCTCTGGCGCCCTGGTCTGGAGGCCCTCATGGGCTTTGCAGACCTGCGGATCATCCGTTGCACCACGGACACTTCGACGATTGTCGAGCGCATCACGGATCGGGCCGGGGTCGACGGCCACCGGGCGGCCCACGGCGACATGGCCCTCCTCGCGGACATGGAGGCCGGCACCTACGACCCGGGGAGGTTCGAGCCCATCAGCATCGACGCGCCCACCTTGATCGTGGACACGTCCGATGGCTACTTGCCTGGAACACCAGAGATCCAAGCGTTCCTGCGCGCACCGCGAAGGTCACCCAGCCCTCGGTAGGGCTCGTCACAAGAACTTTCTGGCCCACTCCTCAAATCCTCAAAGGGTTCCTCGTTCACGGCCGCCTGGCTGCCTCCGTGTCCATCGAGAGTTGAGACCCGAACTCACCAGCACACGCCGCCGATTCCCCGCCAGCGGTCGGTGACCAGGGTGTACGACACGTCGGTGACCGAAGCCATCAGATCGTCTGCTTGTACGGGCTGTTCCATCCCGGCTGGGGTGGCTGCGCTGCGGCCAGGGTGTGGGCCAGGTGATCGGCGATCGCGTACGCGACCCTGGGGTCCGAGATGAACGCGGCCGGCTCGATGGTGCGGGTGACGATCAGCGGGACCACGGTCCACTCCAGGCCGGCGGGGGCCTGGCAGGCGCGGGCCGCGGCGGCGGCGTCGGTGGTGATGGTGGCGGCCTTGGCGAGGAGCTTGTCGCGGTAGCGCTCGGTGAAGCGCCGGATGTGCTGGACGAGGTTGTGCGGCGCGACGGCGCCTTCGGGGTTCTTCGCCTCGATCACCCACAGACGCCGACTGGCCGGGTCGGCGATCAAGAGGTCGATCTCTCCGCTCAGTCCCGGGATGCCGAGCTGCGCGGCTTCCTTCTCCAGTAGACGGAAGCGGTGGGGCAGTCCGGCGTCGAGGGCGATCGCCTTCAGGTCTGCCTCCAGGCGCTCGTCGAGGTGCTGGCGGTGGCGGCGCAGTGCCTCGCCGACGGGCTTGGGCAGATCGGCGTGTGGCAGGCGGCCCTCGTCTAGGTAGGCGGCGTACACCTCCTGGGCGGCGTGGACGACCCACGGCAGGACCAGTAGTCGCCCACCGTGGTCGATCAGGGGGTGGGTGGAGGGCCGGGTGCGGCGTTCTACCTCGGTGTAAGAGTGCGGGCCGGCGGGTGCGGCGTTGCCTGGATGCAGGCGTAGCCGGTCGCCGGCGGACGCCAGGTCGGGCTCGGGCAGTCGGGACCAGGCGGCGGCCTCGCGCACCAGGTCCTCGGCGGCCACGGCGGCGATGCCTTCCGGTCCGGTCGGCCAGTCGGCGACGGTGGCCAGCACAGCGGTGAGTGCGGCGAGGCCGAAGCCCCAGTGCTGGTGCAGGAGCAGATCGGCCCGAGCGAGCTACCTTCCGGCCGGCAGTCGTGGCGCGGTGAACGCGACGGGGGTTCGTACGCTCCCTGTCCCGATACCGGTGGCAGGGTCGAGGTCCTCAGGGTCTGCGCTGCTGGCCTGGGTGATGAAGTGCTCTTGGCGGGCCTGCTGGTAGGCGTACGCGTCGAATCCCAAGTGCAGCAGTTCGCCGTTTGGGTCGTCGGTGGATTGGTCGTCCGTGCTGGTGATGGTGAACACGCCGGTGGGGTGGATCTCCAGGTGGAGGTCGTGCAGGCGCCGGGCGGCGGCGACCGCGGTGGTGCCGCAGTTCAGGACGAGCTCGGCCAGGGCGACCAGCTCGGCGACGGCCAGGGTGTCGACGGGCCGGCTTCCGTCGGGCGGCCTGGTGATCGCCTGCTGGAGCAGGAGCTGCAGGGCGGAGGTGGCCGTGGCCGCGTCGATCTGGCGGTCACCGGCTTCCGCCGCCCAGTTCGCTCCCCAGGGGGCGGCGAGGTTCACCGTCACCTCGTGGCGGCCGCGGGTACGGCTGCGCCAGGCCGCGTTCAGGTGCCGCGCCAGCTCCTCGACCAGGCCAGGCTGGTGAGCGCGGATCTGCCGGTCGAGTTCGCCTTCGAGCGCGTGCAGCAGCTGTTCACCGGGGCCGCCGCCGCTGTAGGCCTCGGGGCCGTGCCATGTGCCGGACGGTACGCCGGTACGGCGGACGGCTTCGGCCGCAGTGCGCAGGGAGCGGGCGTGGAGGTGCCGGGAGCGCGGCAGCGTGTAGTGGAGGGCGGTGGCGGGCCAGTAGGTGGTGGCGCCGGTGAGGCGCAGCACGGGGTGGGCTGCCTCCCAGGCTTCGGCGAAGGCCTCCGGTGTGCAGCCGGGTTCGGCGTCGCGGCCGTGGCGAATCTGGTCGGTCAGGTGGTGCAGAACCAGGCCGAGGACACGGTGGCCGGCGCTGCCGTCGCCGGTGAACGACTCCAACAGGGGTGGGTCGAGGTCGATGCCGATCCGGGCACGGCCGGGGTCGGCCCCGGCATGGAGCAGCAGCCGCTCCCCCGCGTCCTGATCCTCACCGCCCCGCTCTCGGTCTTCGGCCGGGGCCGGGTGGGGCTGGGTGCTCTCGGTGAGCTGCACTACCACCGGGACCCGGTCGGGCAGGGTGAAGTGCGCGGCGACCGGCGGGCATGCGGTGATGGTGATGCGGATGCTGTCCGCAAGCCCGGCCATCGCGCCCAGGTCTAGGACCGCACCCGGTTCAGCAGAGGGGCTGGCCACAATCGCGGGCGGCGGAAGGGTACTGACCCGCACCACCAGCCCAACGCCGCCTTCGCCCGCCTCCTGGAGGTCGGCGTACTCGCCGGGCACGCCCGGCTCGGGCTCGGCGAGGTGGGCGAAGCGCCAGTGGAGCGCCGTCGGCAAACCGGCCGCGGCCAGGACGTCATCCACGCGAGCCCAGGCGGCGGCCCGCCGCCACGTCAGGTCGAACCCGGCCGACGAGACGACGGCCACCTCCGCCCTGTGCGGGCCCGGAACCAGCATCGTGCCTTCCCGCAGCCAGCCGGCCCAGGCCTCGAGCGGTTCCCGGTAGAAGACCGCGTCGACCCCCGGGTGCTCGGTCAGCTCCAGCACGAACAAAGCCAGTAGCGCCTGGTCCCCCTCCGCGCCGGCGAGAATCTCGGCGAGTTCCTCGACATGCAGGTAGGCGGTGTCACGGATCAGCTCCGGCCCCAACACCGCCGGCCCGGCATAGACCACAAGCCGTCCCCGGCCCGGCTCCCCGGTAGCGAGGGCCGAGCGCCCGTCCTCAATCCGATCCGACAGGCTCCCGGCGAGTGCGCTGACGACCGCGATGTCGTGCCGGTGGGTGGGCGAGGAGATCACACACACCGGCCCCGGCCGCACCGGGGCCTCCCGCAGACCCAGCAAAAGCGCAACGCGGTCCACCGCCAGCCTCTGCAGCCGCTGCTCGACGATCACACGGTCCGGGATATCGGCGATCAGTTCCCGCAGCGCCGCGGCGAAGGTGTCCAGCGCGGCCGACACCGGCACCAGACGACGCCGACCGTGCGCGACGACGGCGAGCACCGGCCCCAGCAGCGGTGCGGCAGGGTGGTAGCGCAGCGGCAGATCGGCCAGATCCGCGGTCAGCCACTCCAGCGCCCGAGCCGCCCGTCCCGGATCCCGGCACAACCCGACCAGCACAGCAGGGTCCAGCTCCCCCAAGGGTTGCGCTGCCGCCGCTTCCTCAGGGCTGATTCCGCACGTGAACTCCACTGGATGCCGGTCCTCGTACGCCTCTGGCCAGGTCGGCGCGAGCACGTTGACCACGCGGTCGGTGTAGCGCAGGACGAGCTCCAGGACGTCGGTGAGGCGAAGCCGCGTACCGCGAGCAGCGCCTCGTCGACGGCCTGAGCCGTCGTCTGCGCCCCGCGCAGGAACAACAGCGGATGGTCGAGCTGCCCGGGATGGACCAGCAACCGCTCCCCCGCTACCTCCACCCTCACCAGCGCCCGTGGATCATTCTGCTCCGCCTCGGTCACCGTGCCCCGGCCCGGAGCAGCCCGGACGACGGCCTCGACCAGACCAGGCAAGTCACCGGCCCCCGCCTTCTCGCCCGACCGGGGCGGTGTACGCAGGACGCGGGTCCACAGAAGCAGCAGGTGGTCGTGGAATCGGGAACAGCCCGGGGAAGCAAGCGCGGCGTGGAGAAGCACCATCAGGGACTCAGTCGAGTACCGGGCCAAGGCCCGGTCGATGAGCTTCCACTGCACCCTCCGGTGCTGCGCGGAGGTGGGCTGCTGCGCCGTTGCCATCGTTGGTCAGTCTCCCGTGCCGGTCTGTTGGAGAGAGCCTGGCAGGACGGCGGCCCGTAATGTCAGGTGTTTCGTAGTCCGCCGAGGCGTCTTCGCTCCGGGGTCCGGCGTGGAGACGATCAACAGTTCGGCGGTCGGGAGGGCGTCGCGGCACTCTCCGGCGGGCCGGGTTCCGGCTCGCCGTCGCTGAAAGGTCGCGCCGGCGGACAGATGGCTGCCTACATCCGGCCGGTGGCCCGCGAGGGGGTCTGGTCGGCGAACTGGGCGTGCCGTACCGTCCACGCCGTGGCGAGGACATTGCGGTTGGCAGTCGCGCAGAGCACGGTGCCGGAAGACCCCACGGATCGAGGAGCGCTGCGGGCGGCCGGGGAGGAGATCCGGGCTCTGATGGTCGAGGCCGCCGGGGCGGCTGTGCGGCTGGTGCAGCTCCCCGAGGGGGCCATCGTCTATCCGAGCAAGCACGTGATGGCGGCCGGGCCAGCTGGAGAGCTGGTCGCGGCCGATTGGAGCCGAGCTGCCTGGGATGTCCTGCGCGAGGAAGCGGAGTCGATCGCCGCGCTGGCGGGGCAGCTCGGCCTGTGGACGGTGTTCGGGTCGATTCACCCGCTGACACCGCCGAACCGGCCGCACAACAGCCTCTACATCGTCTCCGACCGCGGCCGTCTAGTCGCACGGTACGACAAGCGGTTCCTGTCGGACACCGAGGTCTCCTACCTGTACTCCCCCGGACAGCAGCCGCTCGTCTTCGAGGTGGACGGCATCCGGTTCGGCTTCGCGCTGTGCATCGAGGCCAACTTTCCGGAGGTGTTCGCCGAGTACGAGAGCCTGGACGTCGACTGCGTCCTGCTGTCGGTGATGGTCGACGATGCGCCCCGAGCCCGCGTCGCCCAGGCGTACGGAACGCTCTACAACTACTGGCTCGGCTACTCCGTCCCGGCTCATCGACGTCGCTCTTCGCTACGCCCGCCCGTGGCGCCGCTTAGCTCGCGCCGGTCTCTACGACGAGCGGATCCCGGTCGGCGACGACCGCAGCGACACCCGCACAACCTTCTGAGACCACCCCGCCACTGGCGACCCCGCCCAGATTCCCTTGGCCGGGGAAACGGACGTTGGGATCTTGATCCCGATCTATTCCGCCTGTGTTCGCCGTTGGAAGCTGCGACCAGCAGCCGGTAGTCGGAGTCCTTCGTCACTAGGTGCGCCAGTGGCCCAGGAGCGCCATTGGGCCGCGGAGGTGAAGGCTTCGGCGGGGATGTTGCACTGCTCCCACGCTTGGGGCCCGTAGATTTCTGTGTAGCGGCGGCCGTATGCGGCGGCGATGTCGGGCGGGTACAGGAGCCACTGCGCGGGGACCCAGTGAAGCTCGAGCGCGGGCAGTGGGCTGTCGGGGCGATCGAGGGTTCCGCGGAGGATGCCCTTGGCGAGCAGGCCCTTCCAGATCGCGGCGACGACCTCGGGCTCGTCGGTCGGGCCGTCGTCGGTGGCGACGTCGAACGGTGTGAGCTGGAGCGCCAGGGGGATGTTCTGGACGAAGGCGAAGAGTTTCGGGAGGTCCAGCACACGCCAAAGATGGGTGCGGTGGCAGCCGTTGACATCCATGACGTGCAGTGGGCCGGCCGGGCCGGGGAAGCGGAGCAGTTGGACGTGCCCGGCGGTCAGCGCGGTCCGCAGCTTGTACGGGATGTCGTCCTCGGTGAGCCACTCTCGAATCGCTGCGGGGATCCAGACGGATCCTGCCCGTTCGCCGGGACGGTCGATGGTCCCCCAGGCGGTGTGATCCGGGGTCCGGACGATCGTCGTGGGATCGACCCAGGTGAACGCGGCGGAGACGGAGTCGGCGAAGACGCGGCGGTTGGGGTGGGATTCGAGGTCGGCCAGCTGCGGCGATCGGCGGTTGAGCTCGTGGACTCGAGCGTTCACGAAGTCATCCACCTGGTCGTCGCGGAGCCTGGTGCGCAGGGCGGCGAGGAGCTCGGCGGCGCGTTGAGCGTGGCCATGGGCGGCGTAGGCTTCTTTGTCCGCGTCGCAGGCGAACCCGTGCGGTGTGGAGGGCGCTTCCTCCAGCTCCTACTGTGAGGGTGCCATCAGCTCCGGCAGATCAGTTGGCCGGGTCGGCTTGTACTCGATCTTGACGAGCCCCGGTGTCGGGCCCCAGGCAGCGAGTTCCGTCTCCAGGGTGGCGGGCAGTGCTGCCCACGAGTGGACGATGAGGCCTTCCTGGTTGCGGGCTTCGTAGCACCGTTATGGCTTGGTCCGGACCGACCAGGGCGTCGGCTCTGCATCCGGACGGGAGAGAAGCTCCAGACGCCGCTGATATGCCGTCTCGGCAGCCTGGACGGGACCGCGGGCGAGGGCCTGGAGTAGTTCCTCGGGGGTCGGTGCGCTGTCCGGGGGAAGAATCGAGGCATCGAGGGGATGGCCTGTCTCCACTTTCACGAGCACGTCAACAGCCTGTTGAAGGTCCTGTGCCAGCGTGTTCGCGGATTCGACCAGCCCTCGGGTGTTCATGTGGGTGTCGTCCAGGGCCGTCAGCCACTGGGCCACATGGGTCTTCTGCAGGGCGATCACGTTGCGGAGCAGGCGGATGCCGGCCGGGGCGGTGACGGCATCCACCGACCGGACTGTTCGTGCCGACTACGTCGACGGTGTGGAAGAGCAGCTCGTCCGGCCTTGCCCGACTGGCTGCGGCCGCAGCCGCTTCAAGGCACCAGGCCATCCACCAACGGCGCCAATGCGGCAGCCGCTCCGTCCCCTTGGGCGTACGGCAGTCCGTTCCAGGTTTCGCACCGCAGCGCGGACAGGTCCAACTCACACTCCCCATGAAGCAGGATGCTACGCGCGCTCCGACACCGCGAAGGCCCGAGTCGGCGTGCGCAGGCACAGACCAGCTCCGCTTCTACGAGGACCGGCCGGTGGAGGTCGTCGCGCGGGATGGGGTGGTATGGATCGGAAATATCCCATCCTTGCCACCCCTGATCCACCAGCTCCCCGGTGGCCGCATCCAGGACGCCTTCGGGAACCAGACGCAGCCGTGGCCGGTCAGGCCGGCGGTTCTCACGGCTGCGTCGGTCACGCTCCTCGAGCCAGCGCTGGTAGCCCTCACGCTGGTCGGCATGCCGCTGTCGGCGCCGGGCACCAAGTCCTTCGGTTCCGCGGCCGCGGGCGACCTGTCCCAGCTGCTGTTCGTCCAGTTCGAGGCCAGCGTCGCCGGCAAGGTGGCGGGGCAGGTAGAACAGGTCATCGGCCTCCTCGACTAGATGATCGACAAGGAGTTCACGCAGACGCCGACGGACCGTGGTTCGGCGGAGTCCCGTGGCCTCGGCGAGTGCAGGGACGCTGGCCCCTTCCAGCGGGTCGAGGCAGGCCAGTACGCGGGCGCCGGACGTTCCGTGAGAGTAGGCGTGGAAGGCGTCGTGGGCCATGATGCGGCCCAGCGCCCGGGAGTCCCTCACAGGCGAGTTGTGCATTTCCGGGACACTTCCTGCCCCCCTCTCCCCTGCAGGTGGCAACTGTCCCGGTGACGCACTCGAGTCTCCCCCTTGCTCAGGGATGCTCAGTCGCCACGACGAACCACTCCCCCTGCCTTCCGCTGCATCCAGCATGTGGAGCCATTGCTGCTGAATGAGTCGGCGGTTTGAGGCTTCCGCCGTCGAGCGGGCACAGCCCATCAGCTCGGCCAGCTGCCGCACCGATGCCTGGTGCACTGAGCCCCCGGCCTTCTCGGCCAGGCGAAGGCGCGCGACGAGGTTCTTCTCGTCCATCCCTCCGGCTCTCCCCCGCCAAGGGTGTGCTTCGACAGCCGGCCGGATTGCGTGGAGAGCAAGCGCGGCGTCCGCCCGGTTCAAGATGGGCGGAGAGGTGCTGGCGAAGCGCCGGGCCTTGTCGAGCATCTCGCCGAGCTTGGTCTCCGTGTACCGGTCTCCCTTGCGGGCCCTGAGCCCTCTAACCCAGGCCCCTCCCACGGTGGGACGCAGCACCAGGGCCTCGTAGAAGTCAGCCTGGCAGTGTTGCCGTCCGGGCTGGGAGAAGGCCACGGCCAGGGCCATCGTCATGCGGTAGCCCGCCTCACCGGCACTACGGCCCCGGTATCGGCCCTCGACATCGCCTTCCAAAAGGATCCGCCGCGCTCTTGAAGTGAGGCCTGGACGAGACTCAACCCATTCGCGGAGCCGCAAACTGGGGTGTCGGGTGAGGCCGGCCCTGACCGGTGCACTGACGGCTACCGAGCTCATGCCGCGCCCACCAGCACTTCGGGCTCCCGAAGCCCTGCAAGTCGGCCGAGGAACTCCTCCAGAAGACTCTGCGCGGCTGCCCCCCGGGCCCGCTCCGCTGCCTCGTCCGCAGCCTCCAGCACCCCAGCCCGCGAGGACTGCCCCTGCCCACGCCGAAGCGCCACCCGGTACGCGTGTACCGCCTCGTTCTCGGCCACCTCGCACCGTTCCAGCCGCGCAAGCGCCGCATCGCGACGGGCGTCGAGGAGCTCCTGGGCAGCCCAGCGCGCCGTGTAGGCGACCACCACCGCATCCTGTGTCTCCACCGGCGCGCACCGGTCGGCGATCACCCCGCGGGTGTCGCTCTCGACCCGATTCCAGAACTCTGCGACCTGTTTCGCGGTCTTCAGCTCGCCGCGCAGGGCGACCACCACTGCGATCGCGTCCTGCACCAGGACCTCGGTCTGCTGGCGATACGAGCAGGTCAGGCACAACCCGGCAGCCTCAGGCGTGCCGCACCGACGGCACGGCTCAGCTGCCCGCCTCCGGTCCTCCTCGGCGAGCTCCCGGCGTCGGCGCTCAACAGCCACATCGCGCTGAGCCCTCTCGACGAGAGCCTGCTCGCGCCGCACCAGAGCGGCCGCGGTATCGGACTGGACCTGGGCGTGAAGGCGACGCTCGGTCTCCAACCGGCGTTCGCCGGCCGGAAGATGTGGCAGGTCGCAAGCGACCGCTGTGACCAGCGCTGCTTTCAGGGCTCGACGGTCGCCGGCCAGGCTGTCACAGCTGGCACATGCGGCCCCGGAGTCCATCCGCAGGCCGTCGTCGCACAACAGCGACCAGCACTCCGCCCGCTGCGGCAGGCCACGACGCATCAACCAGCCCACCGGATCGATAATCGGCCGACCCTCCTCAGCAAGCAGCCGGCGACCCAGCCGACCTGCCAACGCCAGCAGGGCGTGCTCAGCACCCACCACTCCACGAAGCCGTTCGACCTCAGCCCGAACCGCGGACGCGGCCCACCGGCTGCTGCTTGATCGCCCGATCGAGCCCCACAAACCGGTCACCGGCTCCAGGACCTTCACGAGATCATCAGGAATCCGGCCGGGACGGACGAACACCACCTTGCCCGCCGACGAGACCTTATTGGGCTTTTCCCCGCGCAGCGGGCCCCCGGCGACCGGAGACGGAACTCTTTCACCGTCCGTGACCGAACGCTGTTCCTCGCCTGCGCCCACGCGCTCCGGCAGACTTCGGCAACCACCGACGGCAGAGCCGGAAAAGCCAGAGAGATCCGCAGAAGCAACACATACATCAGCAACAACAGCGTGGGGGGCGTGGAGCTCTGCATCAGCGTAGCGCTGTTCCCCATCAGCCTCATCAGCCCCACTGGCGCCGGAACTCGGGCCTTCTGCTTGGCCGTCAGCTTTCCAAGCAGCCTCCTGAACCCCGGATGCAGCAACCGGGCGCCAGGAGGAATACTCCTCGCCCGCCTCGTCGAAGGAGAGTTGCGCCCACCCATCCCCCGACATCGGGAACGCTTCAGCATGTCCGCCAAACGCTCCGTCCGCACAGCGGGGGCAGTCGCCCCCAGATGTCGACGGCGTCTGATCAGGGAGAGGTTCGGCGTTCAGGGCTGCCGCGTTACGTGCATGGGCAGCAGCAACCGCAGGCACCGACAACCGGGCACGGCCGAAGCCAGCGCCCGTCGACAGTGACCGGGCGAGGTGGACGACACCGCTCGCCACGAGACGGTCAACGACCTTCGCACCTCCCGAGGCCGAACACTTCAGAGCACGGGCGACGGTTGCATCGGCACGGCCACGGCCGGCGGTCACCCGGCCACCGACCATCCGCACCCGGCCATCAGCACGGGTCTGCAGCACCAGGAGCAGCAGCGCAAGACGATCCGTCGCTGCACCCCTCCCCTGCCGACCGGCCAGCAGGCCCGGAGGCGTCACGGGGCCGTCCACCGGAGCCCACCCAGGACCGACGACAGCCTCAGCCAAGCGCAGCAGCGTCGCCAAGTCTCCCTTGGCCAGCATCAGAGGATGCCCGGCGCCCTCGGCCCGAGCCTCTCGCAACGGCTCAAGGTGCAGCTCAAGTCCCGTCACCTGGCCCTCGTCGTCCTTCAGGACACGAGAGGTCACCACACGAGCGGCCTTCATCTCCGGAAGAACGCTGTGCGCGACATGGGACGCCGAACAGCCCAGCCAGCGAGCCAACTCACCCGTCCGGATCCGGACACCCGTCGACGCAGCCGGCGCCTTCGCCAGCAGGACCACGGCAGCCAACCGGGCAGAATCCTGCAGACCGCTCACCCTGCCATCAGCCAGGAGGAACCGCAGGGCGGAATCTAGGCAAGTGCGCATCACCCGACCAAGCTGGAGCGGCTCGCTGGAGGACCCATTCGAGAGCAGTTCAGGTTCGTCGGGTGTAGAGGGGGGCGAGGCTCCAGGGAGACGAGGGCGTCGCGGATTGGCAGCGACGTCCGTGCTGAATCGAGCCGACTTTCGTGCTGCTCCTGGACTGGCTTCAGGCATGACTGAGCCAGCCCTCGTACGGGTAGCTATGATCTGCTCCTGTCAAGGAGTACGAGAGAAACCTTCATCAAGAGCAGGCGCGCCGTGGGAAGCGACCAGGCCTGCTCACGCGGTGTTCGGTTGTGGGACCTGTTGCTGCTCAGTTCCTCCTCGACTACAGATCTGGCCCGGGAGGTCGAATCCCGGGCCAGACCTCATCTGCACTGGGCCTGCTTGGCAGGGCTTTGAAGTGGTCCCTCGCTGAAGGAGCCGGAGCTATGCCGCGGATTTGGCTCCGCGGCGACGTCGGTCGAGAGCGTCGGGGAGCTCCATGATCCAAAGCCCTACAGGGATGCGGACTGCAGTCTTGCCAGCAAGGACCTGCAGATCGACTGCCGCGCGTTCCCACGGTTGTGTGACGAGCCGGACGCGGTCCTCGAGGACCCACATGGCGGTGTCCGGCGTCGTGGTGTTGGAGGTGTACGCCTCACGTGCGGCTGCAACTGCCGCTTCTTGCCACAGTTCGAGTGACTGCCGCGCACTGCGAGGCCGGCGAACACCAGGCCAGACGATCTGCGAGACGAAGGCGTAGACGCGAAGCGCGACGACGTCCTCGGGTGAGTACGGCTCGTACAGGACACCCTGCTCTCGGGCCTTCCAGGCCCAAGACTCGCTGAGTCCTGCCACGTTTGCGACGGCACTGATTTTGAGCGGCGGGTTGGGCGCTTCCATGTATCGAGACTCCTGACACCCTGGTGATCGTGAGACCCACGATAGCGCAACGAGAGGCCCAGTTTCTGGTTTCACTAGACCCGTGGCGCGTCGACGAGATCTCATCTGGCCCGGAAAGTCCATATTTTGAACCTCTGTCAGCAGCTTGAGGTTCTAGTGCCACCCCCTTGCGCTCTAGCGTCACTAGGCGTGTGGGGCAGAGGGTGGGGGTCTATGAGTGCTCTGACGTTCGTGTGATCGATCGCAACAGCGTTGCAGACGTAGTATCAGGGATCGTTGCAGCGGTTGAGTCGGAGACTGTTGCGAATGCAACGCGGAGCACGAGGAGAACGCGAAGGGGCCGCCGGCACTTGCCTGCTGGCGGCCCCTTCGCGTTCTTGACTAACGGCCGGACTTTCGAGGCGTGGGAAGCCTCGGACTCGTCAGGGCCCCCTCCTGATCCATGGCGTCCAGGAGCCTCTGCAGTGCGCACGACACCACCAACGTGCCGCGCCTGCCCTTGTCGGCCTCCTGAAGAGTCATGTTCAAACCAGTGATGAACTCGTAGACCACAGGACCAACGCGATACGTGGAGGGCTTGGAGGTGCGGTCCTTCTTCGCACTCCAAAGCTGCTCAAGGCCGAACGACTCTGCCATCGCAACGAGTTGATCCACGTCAGCGGTCGCGACCCGGAGAAGTGCTGCGTCCAGGTAGTGGCCGATGGCTAGGTCCGGGCGGTCGAGCGATCGCTTGTCGGCCTTCATCCGCTCGGACAATCGGGCCTTGATGGCTGGGGCGATTCTGAAACCCCACCCGTCCCAGGTCGCCCCGTTCAGGCGCGCGTCGGCGTAACTAGTCCGTAGCGCCTCGTGTGCCCACTTGTCGGCGGAGTCGTCTGGGGACTTTGCCTTCGGCTTCTGCTTGGCCTGTGAGCGTGCGGCCGGCTCGGGTTCCGGCTCGGGCTGCGGCTCGGGCTGCGGCTCGGGTTCCGGCTCGGGCTGCGGCTCGGGCTGCGGCTCGGGCTGCGGCTCGGGCTGCGGCTCGGGCTGCGGCTCGGGCTGCGGCTCGGGTTCCGGCTCGGGTTCCGGCTCGGGCTGCGGCTCGGGTTCCGGCTCGGGTTCCGGCTCGGGCTGCGGCTCGGGTTCCGGCTCGGGCTGCGGCTCGGGCTGCGGCTCGGGTTCCGGCTCGGGCTGCGGCTCGGGCTGCGGCTCGGGTTCCGGCTCGGGCTGCGGGGACACACGTGCGCCCTCGCTGGGAGAAACAGCTGCGGCGGTTGGTGGTGGCGAGCCGCCGCCTAGGAACGAGCGGCCTGCGACGTCCTCTGCGCCAGCAAGGAGGCCCGCTACTAGTGACTGCCCACCCGAGGCGAAGTGGGCTGGGCGTCGCTTCTTCTTGGGGGCAGCTCCGCTAGGCAACCTCGGCCTCCAGATCGATCATGGAGGGAAGTTCCCACTTCTCTTGAGGCTGGTCAGTACGGGCGAGGATCTGCTGGGCAAGCTCCCCGTACATCTTGCCGGGCGCGTGACTGGCTGAACGAACGGCCGCCGGCACGCCATGCGCGAAGGAGTCGCTGATGCGATTGTCCGTCCGAACATCGGTAACGAAGGGGGCTAGCCCGTTGTGCAACATCCCGTTCCGGATGTTGATCTCCTGGGCCTTCCACTTTGAGGGAGGATTCGAGCGATTAAGGACGGCTCCCAGGTACTTCGGGTCGCACTCGTCGTTAGTCCGCTCCTTGACGTAGGCAACCGTGCCTCGAGTTGCCGCAGCGCCCTTGAGCGCCGGGTATTCAGGCACGCAGACGGTCACCACGTAGTCCGCGGCTGCAAGCGCCGTTGCAGAGAGGGAGGACACCGCCGGCGGTGTGTCAATGAGTACGTAGTCGAAGTGCTCCTTCAGCTCGAGCAGCATCCGCCGGAGCACTGGCGTGGACTGATACCCCTTCTTGTGGATCAGGTCCTGAGCTGCCGTCATGGTGGACTCTTCGCAGGCGAGCAGATGCAGAGTTCCTGCACCGTCGAAGATCTCGAAGAGTTCAGTGCGGTCGAACCAGATGGACGGAATGTCCATATGCATGCCCTGAAGACGAGCCTGGATGGCCCAACCGAGCGAGCGCGCCAGCTGGTTCGCACCAGCGAGGTTCACACCGAGTGCCGTACCTGCTTGCGCCTGGGGGTCGAGGTCGACGATCAGTACTCGGGCTCCGAAGAGCGCGAGAGCCGAGCCGAGATTGACGGTGGTGCTTGTCTTGCCGACTCCCCCCTTCTGAGTCGCGACGGCAAAAACCTTCACCGCAAGTCCGCCCTTCTGTTCCATACCTCGTACTGAGCCAGTGTCACCAGAGGAACGGACCGAGAGTGCCCTCCTGGCGCGAGGGTTTACCTGGCGGTATGCCCGACTCTGCGCGATGGGAAGGACGAGTTCTGCGGGTCCTGAGTCTAGTGACACGGGAGTGTCGCGCACGACGATAACAGGTGGAGGGTCCCCGGACTCTCGGACTCGCGGTGTGCTTTCCCGGGGGAACCATCTGCGGCGTGCCGTGTTCAGGTTGTGATCTAACGGTGGTTGTAAGGTGCCGTGCGCCGCAAACACGCTGGTAGGCGGGGGCGCCTGTTGGTTGCGCGGCAGAGACGTAACTGCTGAGGCGGGATTGATCGTCCGAGAGTCGCCCGGCAACACCGAGACCAAGTCTGTCCGATGGCAGTTCGGTATGGCCGAAGGCCGGCATGCGAGGTGGCGCTCGAGAAACGTGGCGCCATCGCCAGATGGCTCGCTCCGGACTGAGAGCGCCTGAGCGTTCCTGCGCCAGGCGGACTGGGTGTGCGATTGAGATCGCCCTCTAGGGGGTGCCTGTGTGACGGCGGGAACCAGCCGTCCGGCGTGTGACAGGACGCTTGGTGGCGTGCGCGCGGCAAACGTGGAAACGACGGATGGTCTGCATGGCGTGCGAATGACATGTAGTGCGTCGGAAGGTGACCTACAGCCAAACATCCAGCGCAAGTGTCATAGACATTGAGTTGCAGGGCCTGCTAGCTCGCCGGTTCGGCAGTGCTGGTGCAAGAGCATCAGTCGGAGTGCCCGTATGTGCGGTCCGAACCTGGTGAGACCGTCTGGCAGGGTGATCGAAATCTAGGGAGCGCAGCAGCGTGCTTGTGCCAGTGTCAGTAAAGCGGCGCGCAAGATAATCGGTATTCGAAGGAGCGCGAGCGCACGTGCGTCTCAGTGTCACCTGTAAGCGGGCGGCGTACGAAAAGTCGTTCGTTAGATCGTTGGTTGCAGCGTTGTAGCTATCGTTGTATTCATCGTTGCAGTCCTCGTTGTGGTATACGTTGTTTGATGATGCCCGACCGGGGTTCCACCGTTGCAGTTATCGTTGCAGTCAAAGTTGCATTCATCGTTGCGTTTACTGCTATATGCCAGGCAAGCCGGTTCGGCAGCATCGTTGCGTCTGCCGTTGCGTCTGTCGTTGCAGAAGTCGTTCCATTCGCTCCGCTCGTCCGGTGCAGGCGGGAACGCGGCTCGCCCGCCGTCGACATTCCATCGTTGCAGCCATCGTTGCATCTTGCGTTGTTTTTCCAGGTCAGGGCCGGTCTAGCGTTATTCGGTGTATTACTGGCAAGCTTCCGCCCATTCGAAGAGCCGCTCGGTCGGCCGACTTCGCTGTGCGCCGGAGGGACGGTCTGTGCTCGCAGTGCAAGCTGAGGAGCTCTACTGTTCCGCGTCCCTGTCGGTGATGGGGTGGGCGTGTCGGACACCTCTTTCCAGGTGGGCGACGACGATGGCGCTGCCCTCGCCAGCGGCCTGTTCGGCTCGGGACAGCTGACGAGAGCGGATGAGCTCGTGAGTGACGAGGGAGTCGAGGGCGGCAGTCCCCTGGGGGTAGCAGGTGGGCTCTGATGCGTGCGTCCTCGTAGGCCTCGACGATGGCCTTGTCGGTGAAGTTGGCCTCGGTGATCTCGGCTGAGCGGCCGGCCGCGTGGGTAAGTGCCTGGAGCATGCTCTGCCCCGGCGTGAGGCCGAGGTATCTGACGGCCCGGCCGATGCAACGGTTTAGCTGGGCGACGATGTGCTTGACCCCCTTGTCGCCCGGGTGGGCGGCGGCGTGGGGCGCGACGGTGCCGGTGATGAACCGGCGGAACGCGGTGAGTTTCTCGTTGATCACGGATCGTTCGTAGGCTTCCAGGGCTGCTCGTTCGGCTCCGAGCTGGTAGCCGTTCTCCCTGGTCCAGATCAGCTGCGGCCAGCTGTTCGCGGCGATGATGTCGCGGAGCGTGGCCATTCCTGCCGGTACTTGGCTGGGTGAGAGTTCGCTGGCCGCTGTCAGCTGGTGGAAGAGGAGGCCCGCGGGGCGGGCCTCGGAGAGGATGAAGCGGAGTGTGTCGGCGTGCCGCTCTGCGACCTGCCCCCGGCGCCGTGACGCGCGGGGCATGGCTACTGGCCGCTCAGAAGGCGGGCGAGTTCGCCGTCGACGTCGAACTTGCCGGTGTCGACCGCGGTCTCAATCCAGTCGAGGGTTGCCCTCATGCGGGCGACGTTCTCGTGAACGATGGTCTTCTCGTCCTCGCCGAGGTGACGGTCTCGAAGTCCCGGGACCGCCCTGCCTGCCGCGGCGACGAAGGAGTGGCAGGCCGTGACCAGGTCTATGAACTCCATGGTCCGCTCGATGTGACGGACCGCCGGGGCGATCGGACTGGTGCGTTCGAAGTGCTCGCGGGCCTGGCGGCCCCGTTCGACCTGGGCGTGATTGACCTCGTGGCGGGCCCGGTCATCGGACATCGCCTTGAATGCGACATCCGGCCGGCGCAGGAGACCGGTGGTGACCTCGGTGGCAACCGACTCGTCGCGGGTCAGTTCCTCCACGACCCGGACTTTGTCTTCCCGACTGGCCTGAGCCGTCACCGCAGGGCGCTGTAGGAGACCGGTGGTCACCGCTGCGGCGACGCCTTCGTCGCGGGTCAGTTCCTCCACGACCCTGACCTTGTCCTCGGCACTGACCTGAGCGGCCACGGTTAGCCGGCGCAGGAACTCCGTGCTCACCGCCGCGGCCACCTGCTCGTCACGAGTCAGGGCGTAAATCGCGTTGGCCTTCTCCTCAGGCGAGACAGGTGTGTCCACCTGGTTGCCCACCCGGCGGCAGGCGTCGTCGGCCGTCCAGCGGGTCTTGCCTCGGGCAGCGTACCGATTGCGGTGAACCGCTCATTCTCGTCCTCGATCTGGGCGAGGATGCGGTGGACCTTGAACGAGACGTCCGGCCTGCGATGTTCCTTGGGCCACCGCGCGGCGGTGGACCGGGCGTTCTTGACTGCGCCGAAGGACAACCCGATGTCCTCAGCCAGCCTGTTCAGCGAGTCCCGGACGACCGGAGTCCTCTCGCTCGCAGTCCGTCCGCCGATCTCACGCATCGGCTCGATTTCTAGAGCTCGGTCCCCGATGACGAACGATGCCCGGGACTGTTGCTCGAGCGGACCGGGCACGGCTCTCAAGCCCGTGACGGGACGCGGTCCGCCGCCCTCACAGCGACAGACCGGAAAACCTCTGATCGCAGTAAACCCTTTGTATCTGAACGGAATTGGACATAGCGTGACCGGATGGGCGTTCGCCCTGCGGTTACCGTGACCGTTCGCCGAACGATTCGTTCCGGGCCCGCCAGGCCCTCACCTTGCACCGCCCCGACCAGTACAAGGCATTCGACCGCCGGTCCAACCTGGCGATCCACCGGGACCCACAGACGGTGCACTCCACCATGCCGGCCCCGTCCCGTACTGCCGCGAGCCGCTTCCGCAGCCTCTCCTGACGACGCCATGACCCGGAACGACAAGCAGACGAACAGAACGCCGCACCCGGACCGGCCCCCGGCGCCAGAGCCTCATCACACCCCCGGCACCGACGCTCACCAACCCGCCAGCGCCAGCAGACACCCCACCAGACTAGGCCGTCCGAGCAGCCAAATCAGGGGGTCGCAAACACGTACTGAGAGGGCGTTTTACCCATTTTTAGCGACTTTGGGGGTGATTTGTGGCGAGTGACTGGTGAGCTCGAAGATGAGCGTGGCCCCAGAGTGACGGGAGCGGCCGTGAGGTCGCTGTTGCGCCCTATCTGCTCCTGTTTCATCCCAAGACACACCGGTTCACTCC
>NZ_JBEZLV010000023.1:0-129019 GCF_040652335.1 Streptomyces sp. NPDC048270 | reverse complement strand
GTTTGGGGGTCTGGGGGGCCTTTTTTATTTTTTATTTTGTTTTTGGCCCCCGGGCGGTATCGGGTTGGGGGCGGGGGGGGCCCCGGGGCGGGGGGGGGGGGGGCGGGGGGGGGGGGGCCCCCCCCCGGGCGGCCGCCGCCGTCCGAGCACCGCCTACGGCCTGATGTTCTGGTTGAGGTGGAAGAGGTTGCCCGGATCGTAGGTCCGCTTGACCTCCACCAACCGGTCGTAGTTCCCCTTGTAGTTGGCCCTGATCCGGTCCTGGTCGTCCTCGGCCATGAAGTTGATGTAGCCGCCCTCCTCGGAGTGCGGGGCGGTCGCCTCGTAGTAGTCGCGGACCCACGCGGTGTTGGCCTCGTTGTCGGCGGGGTCGGGCCACATCCCGGCGATGACGGTGGCGAAGTTGGCATCGCGGTAGGCGTAGGCCGTCGCGTCCGAATCGACGCGGTGGCAGGCTCCGTTGACCGGATAGATGTGCACGGTCGAGTTCACGGCGGGCACCCGCGGCCCGTACCGCAGGTGCGCCTCGATCGCCTCGTCGGTCAGCTCGGTCACGAAGTTGGCCTTCCAGTAGTGCTGGAGGCCGGGCGGTACGAGCGCGTCGAAGGCGCTGTTGAGCGCGGGGTACGGCATGGGGCCGACGTGCTCGGCGACCACCGGCGCGATGTCGTGGAAGGGCCGCAGGGCGCGCTCTCCCTCCTCGACGGGCCCGGACCAGCAGGCCACGATCAGGGCGAAGGGCCGGCCGTGGCGGTCCTCCGGGATGAAGGGCAGCGGCGGTGCGATCTGGAAGGCGGGGAAGCCGCCGAGTTGCTCCGGCGCGTCGGCGATGATCTCGCGGAAGGCGCGCAGGACATTGCCGGCGTCGGCCAGTTCGAAGAGCATCGGCCCGCCGTAGATGTCCTTGACGGGGCTGAGGGCGAACTCGAAGGAGGTCACCGCGCCGAAGTTGCCGCTCCCGCCGCGCAGGGCCCAGAAGAGGTCCTGGTTCTCCTCCGCGCTCGCGACGAGCAACTGCCCGTCCGCCGTCACCACATCGGCCGACAGCAGGTTGTCGCAGCTCAGTCCGAGTCCGCGGGCGAGGTAGCCGATGCCGCCGCCGAGGGTGAGACCGCCGACTCCGGTGGTGGAGATGATCCCGCCGGTGGTGGCCAGGCCGAAGGCGTGCGTCGCCGCGTTGAAGTCGCCCCAGGTCGCCCCGCCGTCCGCGCGGGCCGTCCGGGCGCGGGGATCGACGCGGACGGACCGCATCCCGGACAGGTCGGCCACCACGCCGTCGTCGCAGGTTCCGAAACCGGGCACGCTGTGCCCGCCGCCGCGGACGGCCAGATCGAGCCCGTGGTCGCGGGCGAAGTCGACGACGGCCATCACGTCACCGGCGTTGGCGCAGCGCACGACGGCCGCCGGCCTCTTGTCGATCATCGCGTTGTTGACCCTGCGGGCTTCGTCGTAGCCCTCGTCCTGCGGGGCGACGACCGCCCCGCGCACTCGTGTGCGCAAGTCATCGATCGGCTTGCCCATGGCCATCGCTCCTCGTGTGGGTCGTGCCACCGACATTCCGGCACGTTCCACGCTACGCCGGTGCCGCGAAGCCTCAACCCGGCGCCCGGTCGGGGCCCCGCCGGCCGGTGCCCGGCCCTTCCGTCAGCCGTCCTGAGGGGCGACCACGGTGAACGGCGCGCCGTCGGGGTCGGCCAGCACGACCGAGCGGCTGGTGCTCGTGTTCTCCACGGGCGAGACGACGCGGCCGCCGAGCGTGGTGGCGGTTTCCAGGGCCGCCTCCAGGTCGGGGACGCGGAAGTGGACGTGCCAGCGCGGTCGGACCTGCGGATCGGGGGCCTCTTCGAGTGCCCCGCCCACGATGCGCGCCGTGGTGTCGTTCCCGTGGCGCAGGACGACGTGGTCGTGTTCGTAGGAGACCGTGCAGCAGCCGGCCCGCTCGCCGGCCCAGTCGAGGACCTCGCCGTAGAAGACGGCGGCCGCGAAGGCGTCGCGGGTGCGCAGTTCGAGCCAGACGGGGGCGCTGCCCCGGCCGACGGTCCAGTCCGGGATGACCTCGCCCTGCCAGAACCCGAAGACCGCCCCGTCGGGGTCGGAGGCCAGTGCGGCGCGGCCGGTGCCGAAGCCGAGGGGGCCGACCGCCATGGTCGCGCCGCGTTCGACGATCCGCGCCGCGGTGACGTCGGCGTCGTCGACGGCGAAGTACGGGGTCCACGCGGCCGGCAGGACCAGCCGGTGGGCCAGCGCGCCGAGCCCGGCCACCGGAGCGCCTTCGCTGAAGGCGATGGAGAAGCCCTCCCCGAGCCGGGTGGCGCGGAAGTGCCAGCCCATGACGGCGCCGTAGAACCGCTGCGCCGAGGCGAGGTCCCCGGTCATCAGACTGACCCAGCAGGGTGCGCCGAACATCTCGTGACTCGACGTCGACACAGCTGCCCACCTTGTTCGCGATCGCTACGGCCGGGTTCGGCCCACCCTAGCGCCGCGGACCGTCCCCGCTCGAAAGGTGCTAGGGCGTACGGGTGAAGGACCGCCGGTAGGAGCGCGGAGGCACACCGCGGCGGCGTACGAACTGCTCCCGGAGCACGGCCGCACTCGCGAACCCCACGGCGCGGGCGATCTCCTCGACCGACAGGTCGGTGGTCTCCAGCAGCTCCTCGGCGCGGCTCAGCCGCAGCCCGACCAGCCAGGCGTGCGGGGTGGTGCCGGTGGCCGCGGTGAAGCGGCGGGCGAAGGAGCGCTTGCTCATCACGGCACGCCGGGCCAGTTCCGCGACGGGGAGCGGCTCGTGGAGGTGCTCGCGGGCCCAGGCGAGGACTTCGGCGAGGCGGGTGTCCTGGGCGTCCTCGGGAACGGGGGCCGCGAGGTACTGAGCCTGTCCGCCCTCGCGGTGGGAGGGCAGTACGAGGTCGCGTGCGATGGCGTTGGCGGTCGCGGCGCCGTGCTCCCGCCGGACCAGGTGCAGGAAGAGGTCGAAGCCCGCGGCCGCGCCCGCCCCCGTGACGACACGGCCTTCGTCGACGTAGAGGGCGTGGGCGTCGACGGTGACCTCCGGATGGCGGGCGGCCAGCAGCTCGGCGAACCGCCAGTGGGTCGTGGCCCGCCGCCCGTCGAGCAGTCCGGCGGCGGCGAGGGCGTACGTACCGACGCAGTGGGCCGCGACCAGGGCGCCGCGGGCGTGGGCGGCGGACAGCGCCTCCAGCGCGGCCTCGGGCAGGGGTGTGCGGAAGTCCGCCCAGGGGAGGACGACCACCAGATCGGCGACGGCCATCCGCTCCGGTCCGTAGGCGACCGCGAGCGGCACACCGAGGTCGGTGGGAACCGGCCCGGGCCGTTCGGCGCACAGCGCGAAGTCGAAGCGGGGCAGCCCCTCGCGCGGGCCGAACACCTCGGTGACCACGCCGACGGAGAGCATGCCGACACCGGGCGGGGCGTAGGCGGCGACGGAGGTGAAGGGCGGCATGCGGGGAGTCTGGCAGATTTCCCGCGATCACCCGCATGCGGCCGCGGGTGTGCGGCCCGTCCTCCCGGGTGTGCGGCCTACGACCAGTCGGCGGTGGGCGGACAGGCCGCCGAGGTCGCCGAGGTGGGCGGAGTCCGCGGGGCCGCCGGGAAGGCAGACCACGGGGTCGCCCGTCCCGTGGGTGCGGTGGGCGAGCCGGTTGCCGTCGGGTGGGGAGAAGGTGGGCACGGCCGCATCCTGTCAGCCATAACCCGGTTATACAACCGGGTTATGGCGCTCGCCGGGGCGGGTGTATAACCGAGTTGTGGCAGATGGAGAGCAAGAGCCCGGGAACCCGGGCCCCGAGACGCTGACCGAGGAGCAGGCCGAGCGGATGCTCGCCGGCATGAACGAGGTCATCCGCGCGGGCGAGGAGATGCGCAGGCTGCGCACCGAGATGATCCAGGTGTTCGCCGGCCTCGGCTGGACCCAGGACCGGATCGCCCGGCTCACCGACATGAGCCAGCCCGCCGTGTCCAAGCAGGTCGGCAAGTACAAGTCGGACGCACCGTCGCCGCCGATCGCGCTCGCCCTCGGCCAGAACGACCCCCCGTGGCTCGAAGGACGCCTCTGGGGCCTGGCCGAGGAGGTCTCCGAGGCCCTCGACCGCACCGCGCACTGCACCCCCGCCGTCGACGCCCTCGCCCGCGGCCGCAGGCGCTTCACGCCCCGGACCGTCGACGAACTGCGGCGCGGCCTCGAAGAGGACCTGCGGCTGCACCGGGGCCGGCTGCCCGCCGCCCACCAGGCCGCCTACGACGAGATCAGCCGCGCCCTCGACGTCCCGCCCAAGGGGGCCGCCGCCCCCGGCGCCGGATCGCCCTCGGTCCGCCGCGCCCTCGCCCACCGGATCCAGCGCGACCGGCTGCACGGCGGCGCCTGAGCCCGGCAACCGGGGGCGGGCCACCGGCGTCCCCCTTGCGGGGGTGGTGTTCATGGCGGAGACGGAACCGCGGGAGGGGCGGCTCGCCGCGGGCCTGCCCGCTGTCGCGGCAGGGGCCGTGTACGGCTGGGCCCACTGGTGCTTCGCGGGTCCGGCCCCGCCGCCGACCGCCGTCGCCTGGGTGGGCGCGGTGGTCCTGCTCGTGGCCGCCTGCGCCGGGTACGTCGTGGCCGTCGGCGGCAGCGGCAGCGTCTTCGGCGGCCTCCTGCTGGCCGTGGGACTGCTGCTCACCGTGGCGGCCGCGGACCAGACGGCGTCGCGGGCCGAGTCCGCCACCTGCGTGGTGCGCGAGGTCGAGCGCAGGCTCCAGTCCTCCTCGGGCGAGGGCGCGCCGCCCGCGAAGACCGTGTACCGCCTCGCACTGGACTGCCCCGGCGGCTACCCCGACGAACTCAAGGACGACCGGGCCGTCGCCGAAGCCGGGCAGGAGGTCCGGGTCGCCTACGACCCGCGGCGCCGCGCGTCCCCGGCCCTGGAGGGAACGGCCTCGCCGTGGCGGGCCGTGGTGTGGGCCGTGCTCCTCCTCGCCGTCAGCACCGTGATCGCCGGACGGCGGGGCGCGCGGGACCCGGAGCGGCCGGCACCCGACGGGAGACGGCCTCGATGAGCGCGGCCGGGGGGCGCCCCGGCCCACCGCCGGGGCTCGCCCGCGCTCCATTCCCGGTTCACCCGTACCTCCTCCGTCCGCGCCGAGGCCCGCCAGCCGCCACCCGCTGCCCGGCGCCCCGGCGGCGCTCACCAACCCCGTCTGGCTGTCGGCCCGACCCGCGGACCGGTTCCCGTACCCCGACGGCGCGCCGGGCACGGCGCGCCGGGACGGGGGCCGGGCGCGGGTTACCGTCGGCGGCATGGACGGTGATCGCCGCGTCTGGCGCCAGTGCTCGCTCAGCGGGGCGGTGTTCGCCGTGTGCATGGCGGGCACCACGCTGCCGACCCCGCTCTACGGCCTCTACCAGGAGAAGTTCGGCTTCTCCGAGCTGATCGTGACCGTGGTGTACGCCGTGTACGCCTTCGGGGTCATCGGCGTCCTGCTGCTGGCGGGCAACGCCTCGGACGCCGTGGGCCGGCGGCCGGTCCTGCTCTTCGGGCTGGGCTGTGCGGCGGCGAGCGCCGTCTGCTTCCTGTGCGCCACCGGGCTGGGCTGGCTGTACGCGGGGCGGCTGCTGTCGGGGCTGTCCGCGGGCCTGTTCACCGGCGCCGCCACGGTGTACGTGATGGAGCTGGCCCCGGACGGCGGCGCCTCCCGGGCCACGTTCGTGGCGACGGCCGCCAACATGGGCGGCCTGGGCTGCGGCCCGCTGCTCGCCGGCGTGCTCGCGCAGTACGCCGCCTGGCCCCTGTACCTGCCGTTCGCCGTGCACCTCGCCCTGGTGGCCTGCTCGGCGGTGGTCCTGCTGCGGCTCGCGGAGACCGTCCGGGAGCGGCGGCCGCTGCGCACCGTACGGCCGCAGCGGCCCGGCCTGCCCCCGCAGGTCCGGTCGGTGTTCGGGCCGGCGGCGATCGCCTCGTTCGTGGGCTTCGCCCTGTTCGGGGTGTTCACCTCGGTCAGCCCGGCGTTCCTCGCCCAGTCCCTGGACGTGCACAACCACGCCGTCAGCGGGCTGGTCGTCGCGCTGGCCTTCTTCGCCTCGACTGCCGGACAGCTGGTGGTCGGCCGGGTCGGGGTGGCGCGCTCGCTGCCCCTGGGCTGCGCCGGCCTCCTCGCCGGGCTGGCGCTGCTCGCGGGCGCGCTGTACTGGGAACAGCTCGTGCTGGTGGTCCTGAGCGCGCTCGTCGGGGGGACCGGCCAGGGGCTCGCCTTCCGGGGGGCGCTGGCCGGGGTGGCCGCTGCCTCTCCCGCGGACCGGCGCGCGGCGGTGATCTCGACGCTCTTCGTGGTCGCGTACGCCGGCATCTCGGTGCCGGTCATCGGCGTCGGCGTGCTGTCGGGCCCGATGGGCCTGGAGGGCGCGGGCCTGGTGTTCATCGCCTGCATGGCCGTGCTCGTCTCGACCGCGGCCGTCTACCTGCTGCGTCGGCCCGCCGGCCGGACACAGCGGTAGACGGCCCGCGGCCGGGACGGCGCGGGGCCCGGAGTCGACGGCGGTCTCCGGTGCCCGCGCCGCCGCCGGCGGACTACCAGAGCACGGGCAGCCGCTCCGGCAGGCGCTTCATGAAGCGGGTGCGCCAGACGAGTTGGTCGACCGGCACCGCGAGCTGCAGACCGGGCATCTTCTCGACGAGCACTTCAAGGGCGATCTCGGTGTGCCGCTTGCCGAGGGCGGTGGCGGGGCAGTAGTGCTGGCCGCCGCCGAACGACAGGTGGGTGCCCGCGTTCGGCCGGTCGATGTCGACGGTGTGCGGGTCGGGGTAGACCGCCGGGTCGGTGTTGGCGGCTTCGACCAGGACGAGGAGCAGCTCGCCCTTCTTCACCTCGACGTCCCCGAGGGTGAGGTCTTCGAGGGCGAGACGGGGCAGGCCGTCCGCGATCGAGAGGTTGATGCGCAGCAGCTCGTCGACCGCCGCGGGGATCCTGGAGGGGTCCTGGCGGATCTGCTGCCAGACCTCCGGGTGCTGGATGAGCGAGACCAGGGCCATGGTGAGGAAGCCCATGGTGGAGATGACGCCGGCGCCGAAGAGGGTGACTCCGACGGTCGCGAGCATCTCGTCCGTCAGGTGCGCGTAGTCGGGGTCCTCGCGCAGGGCGGCGAGCTCGGCCATCAGACCGGTGACGGCCGGGTCGTCGAGGCGCTCGACCATGTACGCCATGTCCCGGTCCCAGTTGAGCTTGGCTCCGGTGACGGGGCAGGCCGAGTTCATGAACGCGATGTCGAGGCTCGCCGCCAGGCGCGGGGCGTCCTCCCCGGGGATGCCCAGGATGCGGCAGTGGAGCTGCTCGGCGTACGGACTGGCGAACTGGCCGCGCAGGTCGACCGGGGCGCCCGCGGTCAGCATGCCGTCGACGAGGGTGTGGGCCTGCGCCCGCATCCAGTCGGTCAGGCCCTCGGTCTTGGGGTTGATGGCCTTCAGGACGGCCTTGCGCAGCCCCGCGCCGGTGATGTTGCCCATGTTGTTGACGACCTCGGGCGGGATCGTCAGGGCGTACTGGCGCGGCACGCCCGGTGCCGAGGTGTCCTTGAGGCTGAACCGGGGATCCTCCAGGACCTGCTTGCACAGGGGATAGGAGGAGACGAGCCAGGCTTCGTCCCCGGCGATCGTACGGACCCGCTTGACCGGCTCGTCGCGGAGGCGCTCCACCTCCTCGGGGAGCTGGTCGCCGCGTGCGGAGAACGGGAAGTCGAGGAGGGTGTCAGTGGGCATCGGATTCTCCATCGGCGGGGGTGATGACGGCGTGGCCCTGGTTGCGCGAGGCTCGCAGACCCGAACCGCGGGAGTAGAGCAACTCCGCCATCGGCAGCAGCTGGTGGTAGCAGTTGAGGGAGGAGGGCACGCCGAGGATGGCCGGGGTGTCCAGGAAGAGCGGGGCCTCGGCGCAGACGTACTCCAGGCAGACCTCGCGCTGGCGGAGCGTGGCGGTCTTCCCGCCGAGCACCTTCGAGGAGAGGAACGCGTCGACCAGGGCGTTGCAGGTCTCGCGGAACTCCGGGTCGGTGTCCAGGAGGGTGTTCAGGTGGGTGTGCAGCCTGCGGTACGCGGGGATGTCGGTGAGGGACGACATGGGGCGTGCCCGCAGGCGGGTGCCCGTGGGGTCGGCGTCGGCCGCGGCGTTGTTGACCTTCGCGCGGACCCCGCGCAGGTTCTTGACCGCCTTGCGCCGCGCCTCGTCCTCGCCGTAGCCGAGCGCCTCGTACATCTCGGCGACGTGCAGGTCGGTGTAGATGAGGTCGACCTGCCGGAAGTTGCGCATGCCCCAGTGCGCGAGGTCGGTGACCCGCTGCGCCGAGAAATAACTGTTGCCGGGTGAGATGCCTATCACCGCGTGGTCGCCTTCGGTGTGGATCACCTGGCAGTGCGGGGTGAAAGGCCGGACCGTGAAGACTTCTGTGGCTGTCGTCAACAGACGTCGGTTCCTTTGGCCGTCGCGAGTCCCGTGGGGCCCTGTGCCCCGGGTGTGGCGACGACGTGATGGAAGGTACCTGAGCGTGACCGTCCAGTTCCATGTCTTGACTGAGGTAACTCACATGCTGGACACCGGAGTTATCTGGTCCAGACCAAACTCTTGACAGCGGATTTGTTCACTTCTTAAATCACGTAGTGAACTAAGGGCCTGGCATGGTCATGACCGTGTCGTCGGGCCTTCCCCCACACTCCCGGAAGGGAGAGCCATGACCTCCCCGCGCTTACCCCGGCGTCTGCTGCTCTCTGCCGTCTCGCTCCTCGCCCTCGCCTCCCTGTCCACCGGACTGGCCCAGGGGGCGGCCCCGGCTCCCGTGCCGGCCGCCGCCCCGGCCGCATCGGCCGAAGCCGTCACGTTCTCCGACGAGTTCGACGGGCCCGCGGGCTCCGCCGTCGACGGCGGGAAGTGGCAGATCGAGACCGGCGACAACGTCAACAACCACGAGCGGCAGTTCTACACGGCGGGCAGCCGGAACGCTGCCCTTGACGGCCAGGGCCATCTGGTCATCACCGCCCGCCGGGAGAACCCGTCCAACTACCAGTGCTGGTACGGACGGTGCGAGTACACCTCGGCCCGCCTGAACACGGCCGGCCGGTTCACCACGACGTACGGGCGGGTCGAGGCCCGGATGAAGGTACCGCGCGGGCAGGGCATGTGGCCGGCCTTCTGGATGCTGGGCAACGACATCGGCCAGGTGGGCTGGCCCGCCTCGGGTGAGATCGACGTCATGGAGAACGTGGGCTTCGAACCCTCCACGGTCCACGGGACCCTGCACGGCCCCGGGTACTCCGGGTCCGGCGGCATCGGCGCCGGCTACACCCTGCCCGGCGGCCAGGCGTTCGCCGACGCCTTCCACACCTTCGCCGTCGAATGGAGTCCGAACTCCGTCACCTGGTCCGTCGACGGCGCCGTGTACCAGCGGCGCACCCCCGCGGACCTCGGCGGACGCCAGTGGGTCTTCGACAAGCCCTTCTTCCTGATCCTCAACCTCGCGGTCGGCGGCTACTGGCCCGGAGACCCCGACGGCAGCACGGTCTTCCCCGCGCAACTCGTGGTCGACCACGTCCGCGTCACCACCGGCGGCGGCCAGCCGGGCGGCGGCCCGATCACCGGCCTCGGCGGCAAGTGCGTCGACGTGGCCGGAGCCAACAGCGCGAACGCAACCCCCGTACAGCTCTACGACTGCAACGGAACCGCCGCGCAGCAGTGGACCGTCGGCTCCGACGGTACGATCCGCGCGCTCGGCAAGTGCCTGGACGTGGCTTCGGGGGGAACCGCGGACGGCACGCCGGTCCAGCTCTACGACTGCAACGGGACCCCCGCACAGCAGTGGGCCGTCCCGGCGGCCCGCGACATCGTCAACCCGCAGGCGGACAAGTGCCTGGACGCCACCGACGGCAGCTCGGCCAACGGCACCCGGCTGCGGATCCGGACCTGCGCGGGAACCGCCAACCAGAAGTGGACGGTGACCCGATGACCCGCGGCAACGGGCCCTGGCCCACGGCCCTGGCGGCCGCGCTCGCGGCCGCCTCGGCGCTCACCGCCCTCCAGCCCGCGCAGGCGGCCATCCCGCGGGCGCCGGCGCGGACCGCCTCGCCCCAGGCGGCGGCCGCCCTGCCCGCGGGCTGGTCCACGGTGGTGAACGCCGGCAGCGGCAAGTGCCTGGACGCGCGGGCCGCCGCGACCGCGAACGGCACCGCGGTGCAGCAGTACGCCTGCAACAACTCCTCGGCTCAGCAGTGGAGTTTCACGCCGACGGGCGACGGCTTCGTGCGGATCGGCAACCGCGGTGACGCCGGCCAGGTCGTCGACGTCAGCGACACCTCCTCGGCCGACAACGCGGCCGTGCACCTGTGGACGTACGGCGGCGGGGCCAACCAGCAGTGGCAGCCGGTGGACTTGGGCGGCGGCGCCTACCGCTTCGTCAGCCGCCACAGCGGCAAGTGCCTCGACGTGCCCTCCGCCTCCACCGCCGACAGCGTCCAGCTGGTGCAGTACACCTGCAACGGCACCGCGGCCCAACGCTTCCAGGTGGCGCCCGTGAACACCGCACCCGGTGACGTGGACCTCGGTCCGAACGTGGTCGTCTTCGACCCGTCCATGCCCTCGGCCACGATCCAGAGCCGGCTCGACTCGATCTTCCGGCAGCAGGAGACCAACCAGTTCGGCACCGAGCGCTACGCGGTGATGTTCAAGCCGGGCACCTATGGCAACGATGTCAACGTCGGCTTCTACACCCAGGTCCTCGGCCTCGGCCAGTCGCCCGACGCGGTCACCATCAACGGCGCGGTGCACGTGGAGGCGGACTGGTTCCCGCCGCACAACGCCACCCAGAACTTCTGGCGCGGCGCCGAGAACCTCTCCGTCAACCCGGCCGGCGGGACCGACCGGTGGGCGGTGTCCCAGGCCGCGCCCTACCGCCGCATGCACGTCCGCGGGAACCTCGCCCTGGACGACGGAGGCTGGGCCAGCGGCGGGTTCATGGCCGACAGCAAGATCGACGGCCAGGTGCGGTCGGGGACGCAGCAGCAGTGGCTGACCCGCAACTCGCAGCTCGGCGGCTGGACCGGGTCCAACTGGAACATGGTGTTCGTCGGCAGCCAGGGGGTGCCGGGCACCAGCTTCCCGAACCCGCCGTACACCACGGTGAACCAGACCCCGGCCGTCCGCGAGAAGCCCTTCCTGTACGTGGACGCGGCGGGCGCCTACCGGGTGTTCGTGCCGTCGCTGCGGACCGACTCCTCGGGCACGAGCTGGGCGGACGGAAACACCGCGGGCAGCTCGCTCGGGATGGACCAGTTCCACGTGGTCAGGCCCGGAGCCACCGCCGCGCAGATCGACGCGGCTCTGGCGCAGGGCAAGAACCTGCTGGTCACGCCCGGGGTCTACCACCTCGACCGGACCCTGCGGGTGACCCGTCCCGACACCGTCGTCCTGGGGCTCGGCCTGGCCACCTTCATCCCCGACAACGGCGTCACGGCCATGACGGTCGCCGACGTCGACGGGGTGAAGATCGCGGGCGTGCTCTTCGACGCGGGCACCGTCAATGCGCGGACCCTGATGGAGGTCGGCCCGGCCGGCGCCGCCGCCGACCACTCGGCCAACCCGACCTCCCTGCACGACGTCTTCTTCCGGGTCGGCGGAGCCGCCGTGGGCAGGGCGACGACCAGCCTCGTCGTCAACAGCGACCACGTCATCGGCGACCACATGTGGATCTGGCGCGGCGACCACGGCAGCGGCATCGGCTGGAACGCCAACACGGCCGACACCGGACTCGTGGTCAACGGCGACGGAGTGACCATGTACGGCCTGTTCGTCGAGCACTACCAGAAGCACCAGACCGTCTGGAACGGCAACGGCGGGCGGACCTACTTCTACCAGAACGAGATGCCCTACGACCCGCCGAACCAGGCCGCCTGGATGAACGGCTCCACCCAGGGCTACGCGGCGTACAAGGTGGCCGACCACGTGACCAGCCACCAGGCCTACGGGCTCGGCAGCTACTGCTTCTTCAACGTGGACCGGAGCGTGACCGCCGAACGCGCGTTCGAAGCCCCGAACCGCCCGAACGTCCGCTTCCAGAGCATGGTGACCGTCTCGCTCGGCGGGACCGGCACGATCCGGCACGTCATCAACGACCGGGGCGGCCCCTCGAACGCGTCCACCAACGTGGCCAACCTGGGCAGCTACCCCTGAGGGTCCCGGGGCAGGCCCCGGGCCCCGGGCCCTGCCCCGGACTCGTGATGTGATCAGCGAACCAGCCAAATATGATGAATGTGGTCATTTGTGTCGGAAACCAAAGCGGACGACGTCGAAGCGGTCCAGGAAGTGGTCCATGAGCCCCCATAGGTCCATGCGGTCGGCGACCGCGGAAGACTTGCTGACCAGGCTCGGACGGCTCACCGCCCAGGCGCGGGAGGGGGCGGAGCTCCAGCAGGCCCGGGTGGAGCTGGCCGAAGCACTGCAGCGGGAGATCCTTCCGGCGTCCCTTCCCGGCGTGCCGGGCCTGCGCACCGCGGCCCGCTACGCACCGGCCCGCCACGGCCTGAGCATCGGCGGCGACTGGTACGACGGCTTCCTGCTCCCGGGCGGCGCACTCGGCTTCTCCATAGGCGACGTGGAGGGCCACGACGTCGAGGCCGCCGCCTTCATGGGGCAGGTCCGCATCGCCGTACGCGCCGTCGCCGCGTCCGCCGCCGACCCGGGCGAGGTGCTCAGCCGGGCCAACGACCTGCTGCTCTCCGTGGACTGCGATCTCTTCGCGACCTGCACCTTCCTCCGCTTCGACCCGGTCGCGTGGGAGGTCCAGAGCGCGCGCGCCGGCCACGTGCCGGGGATCTGGGCCACGACCGACGGGGAGCACGGCATCGTCCGGGACGAGGGCGGCCTGCCCCTGGGCATGCTGCCGGGCTCGCAGTACCCCGTCACCCGCCGCCGGCTCGCGGCCGCCGGTGCGTTCGTCCTGGTCACCGACGGGGTCGTCGAGGGTCCGTCCTTCCCGATCGACGCGGGTCTGGAGAGGGTGGCCGAGGTGGTCCGGGCGCACGCGGACGCGGAACCCGGCGAGCTCGCCGCCGCCGTGATGAAGGTCGCCGACTCCACCGGCCACCAGGACGACGCCGCGGTACTCGTGCTCCGCCATGAGGCCGTCCGGGGCGCAACCGCATGACGCGGAGGGCGCAGTAGCGCGTGTCATGCTCCGAGCGCGAGTGCGGGCTGTTGTCTGATGAAGTGATGCGCACCGAGGGCTTCCGACGTCTGGGCATGACGGTGCTCCGGATCCTGGTCGTCGCCGCCGCCTACTTCGCGGGCGGGCGCATCGGCCTCCTCCAGCAGGTGGTGATCCAGGGCGCGGTCGTCACCCCGCTGTGGCCGCCCACCGGCATCGCCCTCGCCTGCCTGCTGTGGCAGGGGCTCCGCGTCTGGCCCGGCATCGCACTCGGTGCCTGCCTGGTCATCGTCTCGATCAGCGGCTCGATCGACCCCGTCGGGTTCGGGATCGCCGCGGGCAACACCCTCGCTCCCGTGGGCGCCTTCCTGATGCTCCGCCGCGTCCGCTTCCGCGTCACCCTGGATCGGCTCCGAGACGGTGTGGCGCTGGTCTTCCTGGGCGGGCTGGGGCCGATGCTGATCAGCTCCACCGTCGGAGCCGGGCTGCTCCTGCTCACCGGCAGCATGCCGCAGAGCGGATTCTGGATCGTGTGGTGGACGTGGTGGGCGGGCGACGCCATGGGCGTCCTCGTCATCACACCGCTCCTCCTGGTGCTGCGCATGGCCCGGCCGCCCTCGGACGCCTACCGGTGGGCGGAGGCGGCCGCCCTGCTGGCCGCGGCCTTCGCCGTCACCCTCCTGGCGACCAGGAGCGACCTCGCGCTGCTCTTCCTCGTCTTCCCGCTCCTGGTCTGGGCGGCCCTGCGCTTCCAACTGGAGGGCAGCGCCCCGTGCATGCTGCTCGTCTCCGCCATGGCGAACTCGGCGGCGATCGACCAGGCCGGCCCCTTCGACCGCCACACGCTCGTCGAGGCCATGGTCAACCTCCAGGCGCTCAACGGCTCCGCGGCGCTGACCTCACTGCTGCTGTCGGCGGTCGTCACCGAACAGAACATCGTCCGCGCCAGGATCGAGCAGGCGTGCCAGGACCTCGCCGAGGTGGTGGAGCGGCTCGCGCCGGGGAAGGCGGCGTCCGGCTGGCCGCCGCGGGAGGAGGACGGCGTCGAGACGCGGGGCGGATAGCCCGGGGCCGAGGCGATTACGCTGGCGGAGCCGGCACACGTGAACGAAGGACGCATATGGCTCGCCCCTACCACCCCGGACCGAAGCAGTTCGTCTTCGCTGTCGGCGACGGCAACGACCAACGGGTCTCCGTGGCCGACGCCCAGGAAGCCTACGTGGCGTTCTCCGCGTTCCTCCGTGACCGGGATGCCGACACCTACACCATCAACGATGAACCGTCGGGGCAGAGTCTGGTACTCATGCCCGGGCAGGGTGTGATCTCCCGGACCAGGGATGCGGACCGACCCCGGTCGCAATACCTCCGGATCGACCGGCCCCATGGCTACCTTCCGAGCGCGATGCTGTTCTTCGAGAACGGACATGCCGGCCTCGACCGCTTCGGCCAGTGGTTCTCGGACCTCGCCGACCTCGACGCGCCACCGGAGACGCGCGGTGCCGCCCGCGCCGCCACGATCACGACGGAAGCAGCGGCCATCGAAGAGGTCGCTCGGATCTGGGCGGATTCGGGCTACGTGGACCCGAGCGACCAGTACTACGTCTTCTTCGACTCGCAGGAGGTCGACGAGGACCGGGCCGAACGAGCCGCACTGCTCAAGTTGATCGAGTTCCTCGGCATCGAACGAGTCGACGCCCCGGAGGGGGCCGCCGGGGGCGAAGTCTGGGCGCGCACCGACCCACGCCTCGACGCCGAGATCGAACTGTGGTCGTGAACAGGTGGTAGGGGGTTGGGCCGCACCACGGCCGTGATGCCGGCCGGTGCCGTCCCGGGGGGACGGGGTGCGACCGGCCGGCCCGGGCCCTGGCACCAGGCGTGCCCGGGGCAGTTCAATGGAGCACGTGCACACCGGCTGACCGGGGGGACGCGGATGGCAGTGAGTCGTGACAGGGACGGCCGTGGCGGACGCATCGTCACCTTCTACTCGTACACGGGCGGCACCGGCCGCACCATGGCGCTGGCCAACACCGCCTGGATCCTCGCCGCGAACGGCAAACGGGTCCTCGCCGTGGACTGGGACCTGGAGGCGCCCGGACTGCACCGCTTCCTCCACCCCTTCCTGGCTCCCGCCGCCCTTGGGGCCGGCACCGGGGTCATCGACCTGATCAGCGAGTACGCCTGGGCCGCGACCAGCCCGGTGCGGCGCACCGCCGACTGGCACGAGGACTACGCGCGCGTGCAGCCGCATGCCGTCCCGCTCGCTCCCGACGCCATGGGAGGGCAGTTCCCGTACGGCGGCGCCCTCGACTTCCTCCCGGCGGGCCGGCAGAACCGCGAGTACGCCGCGACCGTCACCACCTTCGACTGGGACCACTTCTACGACCGGCTCGGCGGCGGCCTCTTCTTCGACGCCCTGCGGGCCGACATGAAGCGGAACTACGACTACGTCCTGATCGACAGCCGCACCGGCCTGTCCGACGCCGCGGAGATCTGCACCGTCCACCTCCCGGACGTCCTCGTCGCCTGCTTCACCCTCTCCGACCAGTCCATCGAAGGCGCGGCCGCCGTCGCCCGGCAGATCGACGAACGCTTCCACGACCGCGGCATCACCCTCCACCCCGTCCCGATGCGCGTCGACGAGAGCGATCCGGACCGGGCCGACGCGGGCCGCGCCCGGGCCCGGACCGTGTTCGACGGCCTGCCCCACGCGCCGGCGGGGGACGAGCCCACCTCCTCCTGGCCCGCCGTGGAGATCCCCTACCGCTCCGCCTACGCCTACGAGGAGACCCTGGCCGCCTTCGGCGACGAGGCCGGGCGCACCGGCTCCCTGCTCTCCGCGTTCGAACGGCTCACGGCCGTGATCACCGACGGCGCCGTCACCTCCCTGCCCGCCGTCGACGAGCGGACCCGCCGCGGGATCCAGGACGCCTTCACCCGCACCCCGGCACCCACGGCCGCCCTGCCGCGGTCGGTGGAGCGGCCGACGGAGCTCGCGGAGGCCAGGGCGGACAGCTCCGGGACCGGCCCCCGCCTTCCCGGCAGCGTCCCGAGGATCTGGAACGCGCCGCCCCGCAATCCCGGGTTCACCGGCCGCGCCACCGTGCTGGAGCGGCTGCGCGAGCGGCTCGGCGGCGGCATGGCCGTGGTGCTGCCGCAGCCCCAGACCCTGTTCGGGCTCGGCGGCGTCGGCAAGACCCAGGTGGCGCTCGAGTACGCGCACCGGTTCACGGCCGACTACGACCTGGTGTGGTGGATCTCCGCGGAGCAGACCGAGGACGTGGTCGCGGGCCTCGCCGAGCTGGCCGCACGCCTCGGCGTGCAGACCGGGCAGGACATGGCGGCCGCCGCGCAGGAGGCGGTCGACCTCCTGCGGCGCGGGGTGCCCTCCTCGCGCTGGCTGCTGGTCTTCGACAACGCGGACGATCCCGAGACGCTCCACCGGTTCCTGCCGCCGGGCGGCCCGGGCCACGTGCTGGTGACCTCCCGCAACCAGTCCTGGTCGCAGTACGCGGCGGCCCTCCCGGTGGACGTGTACCTGCGCGAGGAGTCCGTCGAGCACCTCCAGCGCCGGGCCCCCGGGCTCGGCAAGGACGACGCCGAGCAGGTGGCGGTGGCGGTGGGCGACCTGCCGCTGGCCGTCGAGCAGGCAGGGTCCTGGATCGCGGAGACCGCCACCCCGGCGGCCGCCTACGTCGAGCAGCTGGCCGAGCAGGCCGCGAGCGTACTGGCCCTGAACCAGCCGCCCGGCTATCCGGAGCCGGTGGCCGCCACCTGGAACATCTCCATCGAACGGCTGCGGTCCCGCTCCCCGGCCGCGGCCCGGCTGCTCCAGCTGTGCGCCTTCCTCGCCCCCGAGCCGATCTCCGCGAACCTGCTCTACGGCAAGGAGATGACCGACGCCCTCGCGCCGTACGACTCCTCGCTGCGGGAGCATCCGGGGCTCGGCCGGGTGCTTCGGGAGATCGGCCGGTTCGGGCTGGCCCGAATCGACCAGGCCGACGACAGCATCCAGGTGCACCGGCTGGTCCAGGCGGTGATCCGGGCCCGGCTGACCGAGGAGGAGCAGCGGGAGGCCCGGCACGCCGTCCACCGGATCCTGGCCGGCGCCCGGCCGGACGAAGACGAGCCGATCGACAACCCGGAGACCTGGCCGCTGTTCCACGCGATCTGGCCGCACCTGGCCCCGTCCGAGGCCCGGTACTGCAAGGACCCGCAGACCCGCAGGCTGCTCCTCGACCGGGTCCGCTACCTGTGGAAGCGCGGCGACTCCAAGGCCGCCCACCAGCTCGGCGAAGAACTGCTCGAAGCCTGGAGGGAGATACCGGGCAGCGGCGACCCGCAGTACCTGCACCTGCGCTTCCACCTGTCGAACATCCTGCGTTCGCAAGGGCGCTTGGCGGAGGCGAAGGAGATGGACGAGGTCACCCTGGAGCGCCGGCGGGCCGTGCTGGGCCCCTCGCACCCGGACACCTACACGACCATGAGCGGTCTCGCCCACACCCTGGGCGCGCTCGGCCGGTACGCGCAGGCGGTGGAGCTGGCGACCGACGCCCACCAGGGCTTCGGCCGCATCCTCCCCGAGGCGCACCCGCGCACCCTGGCCGCCGCGAACGACCTGGCGCTGAACCTGCGCGCGGTCGGGCAGTACGCGCGGGCCCGGGAGATCGACCAGGAGGTCTTCGACCTGCGCACGCAGATGCTGGGCCCGGACCACCCGTACACCCTGTCCTCCGCGCGGCACCTCGCCCGCGACCTGCGCGAGGCGGGCCGCTACGAGGACTCGGTGCAGCTGCTCAGCCGGACCTACGAGAGCTACAAGCGCACCCGGGGCAAGGCCTGCCCCGGCACCCTGTCGGCCGCGAAGAGCCTCGCGGTGTCGCTGCGCCGCGCGGGATGGCTGGAGGACGCGCTGCGGCTGACCACGGCCACCCGGGACCGCTACCGGGCCGCCCGCACCCCGGCCGGCCCGGACCTGCTGGCCTGTGAACTCAACCTGGCGGCCGACCTGTTCGCGACCGGAGACCCGGGCGGGGCGCTGGACCTGGCGCAGGAGGTGGTCGACGCGTTCGCGAGGGCGCCGGGCGAGCGCCACCCGTACACCCTGGCCGCCGTCAACAACCTCGCGGTCTTCCACTGCGGCACGGGGGACGCGGGCACGGCGGAGCTCCTGCTCCGCCAGACCGTCCGCACCCTGCGCGACGTGCTGGGCGACGACCACCCGCACCGCCTCGTCGCCCAGCTCAACCTGGCCAACGCCCTGGCCGGCCTCGGCGATCCGGAGGGCGCCCTGGAGCTGGACCGGCGGGCCGTGACGCGGCTGCGCGAGACGCTCGGGGCCCACCACCCGGAGACCCTGGCTGCCGCATCCAACCTGGCGGTCAGCCTGGACGGGACGGGCCGCACCGAGGAGGCGGCCCGGCTGCGGGCCGAGTCCGTCGCCGAACTGGCGCGACTGCTCGGCGAGGACCACGGCCTGACCCGCGCGGCCCGGGGCGAACGCAGGATCCACCGCGACCTGGAGCCCGTGGTCGTGTGACCCCCCGCTACGCTGCCGCCGTGACCAGTGCAGAGGTGACCCGCCGACGGGCGATGGGCGCCGGGCTCGGCGCCGTCGCGGCGGCCCTCGCCGGATGTTCGGGCGGCTCCGGCCCGGTCCGGCGGCTCCGGCTCGCGACGGGGCCCGAGGGCGGTCCGTACAACGCCTTCGGCAAGGCCCTGGCCCAGGCCGTCGCGGCGAGCGGCAGCCGGCTGGAGATCGTCCCGGTGAGCACCTCGGCGAGCGTGAACAACCTGCGGAAGCTGGACGAGGGCTCCGTCGAGCTGGCGCTGGCCATGGCGGACGCGGCCGACGACGCGGTGCTGGGGCGCGAGTCGTTCACCCGCCCGGCCGCCGTGACGGCGCTGGCCCGGGTCTACGTCAACTACACGCACCTCCTCGTCCCGGCGGACGGGCCGGTGCGGTCCCTTCACGACCTCGCCGGACGCCCGGTCGCGGCAGGCGCCAGCGGGTCGGGCGTGCAGGTGGTGGCCGGGCGGGTGCTCCGGTCGGCCGGCCTGGGCGCCGGCTCCGCGGCCGCCCGCGAGCAGCAGCTGGGACTCGCCGCGTCGGCTGCCGCGCTGCGCGAGGGCGCGGTCGACGCGCTGTTCTGGTCCGGGGGAGTCCCCACCCCGGCACTGTCCGACCTGGCGCGCGAACTGCCGTTGCGCTTCCTCCCGCTGGACGGCTACGTGGGCGCGCTGCGCCAGAGCCACGGCCCCGTCTACACGGCGGTCACGCTGCCCGCCGGGGTGTACGGCCTGGCCGAGCCGGTCGGCACCATCGGGGTCGGCAACTACCTCCTGGCCCGCGACGACGTACCGCGGGGAGCCGCGCGGGAACTGCTCCAGGTGGTCTTCGAGCGGTGGAGCGACCTGCTGCGGGAGGTGACGGCGGGCGCGCGCCTGGAGCCCCGGTTCGCGATCTCGACCGGACAGGTGCCGCTCCACCCCGGCGCGATCGGCTACTACCGGTCCGTCTACGGCTGACCGGCCACGGCTGATCGGCTACGGGGCGGACGGGAGCCGGAACTCGACCGCCAGGCCGTGCGGCGCGTTGCCGCTGACGCCGAGCCGGCCGCCGCTGAGCCGGGCGATCTCGTCGGCGATGGCCAGCCCCAGGCCGCTGCCGGGCACGTTCTGGTGCTCTGGAGCGCGGGCGAAACGGCGTAGCAGCAGGGGTAGTTGGTCCTCCGGTACCCCCGGGCCGTCATCGGCGACCCGTACGACGGCCGCCCCGTCCGCGGCGCGCGCGACGGCCACCGCGACCCGGCCGTCCCGCGGCACGAACTTGACGGCGTTGTCGAGGACGGCGTCCAGGATCCGGCCGGCCGCGTCGGGCAGGGCGCGTGCCCACAGGCCGTCCGCCGGGCCGGTGGCCGTCAGCTCCAACCCGGCGTCGCGGAACACCGGGGTCCATGCCCGCACCCGTTCCCGTACGGCCCGCGCCACGTCCTGGTCCGCCGGCTCCGCGCCGCCGGACTCCACCCGGGCCAGGGCCAGCAGGCCGTCGAGCAGCTCCTCCAGGCGCTCCGCCTCGTCGAGGGCGCGGGTGTGCTCGGCCCGGCCGGGCCCCGGGGCGATGTGCGGTTCGACGTTCTCCAGCTGCAGGACCAGGGTGGCCAGCGGATTGCGCAGCTGGTGGGAGGCGTCGGCGACGAAGTCGCGCTGGCGGCCGATGGAGTCGGACACGGCCTCCGCCATGAGGTTGAAGTGCCTTCGCAGCCGGCGCAGTTCCGGCGGTCCGGTGTCGGAGACGGCCCGTGCCTGGAGGCTGCCGGCGGCCAGCCCCTCCACCGCCCGGTCCAGATCGCGGACCGGGCGCATCAGCCAGCGGGCGATCCCCGCGGCCACCAGGGCGGCAGCCGCGAAGGCGGCGACGGCCCCGGCGGCGATGACCGACCACCGGACCGTGACGTCCAGCCGGGCGGCATCGGTGGACACCGCCATCAGGACCGCCCCGCTCACCCGCTCGTCCCGGCCCGCCGGCTCGGCGAGCACCACCGTCCTCGGGCCCCACGGGCGGACGGTGGGCAGCCGGTCCGTGGAGCGTCCGGTGAGGGCGCGGCGCCGGGCGTCCGCCGCGTCCGGAGCCTCCTCCCAGGCGGGGCCGGTCCCGGCCCGCGCGACCGGGTCGCCCGCCGTGTCGACCACGACCACCCCGGCTCCGTACAGCTGCACGTACCGCCCGATCTCGGCGGACAGCTCCTGCCGGTCGGCGCCGGTGCGCATCCGGTCGGCGAGATCGGCGAACCGCACGGCCTCCGAACGGCGTTGCAGCAGCAGGTGCTCGGTGCGGCCCCGGGCGTAGGCGTCGGCCAGCGGCGCGCAGAGCAGCAGCGCCGCCGCCCCCATGAGCACCATCAGCACCGCGAGCAGCCGACGCCTCACCGCTCGCCGCCCCGCCCGTCCCCGCGCGCGTCCGCCGGCCCGTCCCCGCGCCCGTCCTCGCGTGCGCCACCACGTCTGTCAGCACGTCCGTCAGCACGGCCGTCAGCACGTCCGTCCCGCGCGGCCGGCGAGCCGAGCTGGTAGCCGAACCCGCGGACCGTGCGCACCAGGCCGGGCCGGCCGGTCTTGGCGCGGATCCCCGCCACGTGGACGTCCAGCGAGCGTGACGCGGCGAGGAAGGCGTCGCCCCAGATCCGGTCCAGGATCTCCTCCCGGGAGTGCACCTCGCCGGGACGGGCCGCCAGGAAGGCCAGTACGTCGAACTCCCGCCGGGTCAGCCGGACGTCGGCCCCCGCCACCGTCACCGTACGGCCCGCCGGGTCGACTTCGACGTCTCCGGCGCGCACCGGCCCGCCCTCGGCCTCGGGCCGGCCGGACGGCACGCCCGTCCGCCGCCGTACGGTGTCGATGCGGGCGATCAGCTCGGCCATCCGGAACGGCTTGACCACGTAGTCGTCGGCCCCCGCCCGCAGCCCCTGCACGATGTCGCGCTCCTCGCAGCGCGCGGTCACCACGATCAGCGGCGCGTCGCAGACGGTGCGCAGCCGCCGCAGCAGCTCCAGCCCGTCCAGATCGGGCAGCCCCAGATCGAGCAGGACGAAGTCCGCCTCGTGGACGTGCCGCAGGGCGTCCACGGCACGGCCCACCCTGCGGACGCTGTGCCCGCGCTGCGCGAGGGCGGTGCCGAGGGCCTGGGCCATGCGGTCGTCGTCCTCGACGAGAAGCGCGTGCATAGACAGTTACCTCGCGACTGTGACCGGGGTCAGAAGCCTACGGGAGCCGCCGCGGGCCGGTCCGGGCCGCCATCGGCCCTGGCCTTGGCCTTGGCCTCGGCCTCGGCGTCGGCCTGCGCTTCGGCGCGGCTGAGCGCGGCGTCACGGGTGTCCGGCATGAGCACGTACGTCACGAGGGAGACCAGCGCGCACCCGGAGACGTACCAGAAGAACAGGGTCTCGTGGCCGCTGCTCTTGAACCACAGCGCCACGTACTCCGCCGTGCCGCCGAACAGCGCGTTGGCGATCGCGTACGGCAGTGCCACGCCCAGCGCGCGCACCCGGGTCGGGAACAGCTCTGCCTTGACGGCCGCGTTGATCGAGGTGTAGCCGGTGATGATCACCAGGGCCAGCAGCGACAGCCCCAGCGCGGACCAGTACGAGGAGGCCGACCCGAGGGCGGTCATGATCGGGTAGGTGCCGACGGTACAGCCCACCGCGAAGGTGATCAGCAGGGGCCTGCGGCCGATCCGGTCGGACAGCATCCCGGCGAAGGGCTGCAGCACGGCGAACAGGGTCAGCGCGGTGAAACTGACCAGCGTGGCGGTGGTCTTCTCCATGCCGGCGCTGCCGACCAGGTACTTGGTGAGGTAGGTGGTGTAGGTGTAGTACGCCACGGTGCCGCCCAGGGTGAGCGCCATGACCAGTCCGGCCTGCCGGCGGTGCTGCCACAGCACCTTCAGCGTGCCGCGGGCGCTGTCGTCGCCCGCGTCCTCGCCGGAGGCCTCCTCCTTGAAGGCGTCGGTCTCCTGGAGCCGCCGCCGCAGCCAGAAGACGACCACCGCGAACAACGCGCCGAGGACGAAGGGGATCCGCCAGCCCCAGCTCTCCAACTGGGCCGTGGTGAGGGTGTGCTGCAGCGTGATCAGGATGCCGAGGCCCAGGAGCTGCCCGCACGTCATCGACACGTACTGGAAGGAAGAGCCCAGGCCGCGCCGGTTGCGGGCGGAGGCCTCGGTCAGGTAGGTGGCGCTGGCCGCGTACTCGCCGCCGATGCTCATGCCCTGCAGCAGCCGCGCGAGCAGCAGCACCAGGGCGCCGAAGTAGCCGGCCTGGCCGTAGGTCGGGGCGACGGCGATCAGCAGGGCGGCCACCGACATCATGGTGACGGTCAGGGTGAGCGCGCTCTTGCGCCCGTGCCGGTCGGCGGCGCGGCCGAGGACCCAGCCGCCGACGGGCCGCATCAGGAAGCCGACCGCGAAGATGCCCGCCGTGTTCATCAGCTGGGTGGTCGGGTTGTCGCCGGGGAAGAAGGAGTCGGCGAAGTAGATCGCGAAGCTGGCGTAGACGAACCAGTCGTACCACTCGACGAGATTGCCGAGCGACCCGCCGACCAGGGCGAGACGGCGCTTCCCCCGCTCGTCCCCGGGTGGCGGCGACGCGGGCGTGACGGTGGACGAGGACATGGCGGCTCCAGACGGAAGTCCCTGGCGGGGACGGGGGAGGTGCCCCGGAGGCGGGGGAGTGCCCAGAGCATGCGGCCGGGGACACCCGCGGACAAGGTCCGCCACCCAGATCTAACGTCCCGCTAAGAAAGCCGGGGGCGTGCGCGGGCGCCAAGGGGCGCTCGAGGAAGCGGATGCGCTACTTCCGAAAGATTCCCGGAGACCGGCTTGCACGATCGGGCCCGCTTTCCGATGGGGTGGTGAATGAGGAGCCCTTCGTGCTCCGCGGCTGCCGGAGGTGGGGGTCGGCAGACGTGCTCCACATGCCATGGGGAAGGTTTCACGCAGACGTGATGGTCGAGGTCGTTGCCCTCGTGCTGATAGCCGCTACCGCGGTACGTGTTTTCGCTTTTGACGTGGTCAGGGTGTTGCCGACCCGGTGGGTGGCGACCAGCAGCCGTGGGAGAGTGCATGAGTGAGGGCGAGTTCGACCCATCCGGAGACCAGGCGGTTTCCAGCGAGCTGGCCGGTGTCCTGCCGGTGGACTACACCGCCTTCCACTCCCAGCAGCATCGCGCCTACCTGCGCTACGCCCATCTGCAGCTGGGTTCCCGGCAGGACGCCGAATACGTCGTCGACGACGTGTTCACCTTCCTGCTCAAGGTGTGGCCGCACGCCCTGAAGGAAGCGAGCCTGCACGGGTTCGCGTGGGCGGTCCTCCGCGAGCACGTCGAGCGCAGGCTCGCGGTCTCGGCCCGGTCGGTGGCGATGGTGGAGACCGCGTGGTTCGCGGCGCTGCGCCGCGCCTCCCGGGAGCGGATGGAACTGCTGGAGTCGAAGCTCGGCCTGTACGCGGCGATCGCGGACCTGTCCGAGCGGCAGTACGACGTGGTGCTGCTGGCCTTCCTGCTGGGCAACGACAACGACACGGTCGCCCGGATGATGGGCATCTCCTCCGCGACCGTCCGCTCGCACATCCGAGGCGCGCGCCGAACCCTGTCCCGGAAACTCGGGGTGGACTGGGTCCCTGGAGAGGAGAAGGACCAGTGAGCGATGTGACTCGCGACCGTGACCCTGTGACATGGGACGGACTGGACGCGGCACTGCGGGAAGCGGAGGTCCTGGTCGAGGAGTACGCCGGCTACGACGAGGGCGCGGCACGGCGCCGGATCGCCCGCCGGATCGCGGCCGACCGCGCCCGGGCCGGCATCGGCGCGGAGGGCGGCCCGCTGCCCGCGCCCCGCTCCGCCGCAGTCGACGACCTCGTCCTCGACGCCACCTGCCACGTGCGGGCGGCCAGGACCCTGGACGAGATCGCCTGGGCGCTCGCCGAGAGCCGGGCCTTCGCGGAGACCGCCCTGGGCGCCGACTCGTGGCCCCACGGAGCGGACTCGGCCCTGCTGTTCGGCTGTCTCCTGCACCTGGAGGACGAGGAGGGCGCGCAGTTCTGGTTCCAGTACGCCGCCGGCGCCGGATCGCGCACCGCCGCCCGCTGCCTCTACCTCCACCACCTGGCCCGCGCCGAGGTGAAGACCGCCCGCCACTGGAAGCGGCAGGCACAGGCCCTGCCGCCCGACGACCACCTGCCGGCCCTGCCGGAGATCCCCGACACCCTCGAGGAAGCCCTGCGGGCCTCCATCATCTGGACCTCCCCGCCCATCACCACCCAGGACCTCACCGCCCTGGCCGACGCGGGCCGCTTCGTACGCCCCCCGTACCGGCTGCCCCCGCGGCTGCGGCGGGCCGTCACGGCACACGTCTGGTCCGAGGACCCGGACCTCGGCGAGGTGCCGATCCCCGGCCCGCAGGTCGCCGCCGCCGTGGCCCAGCACGCACGGCTGGACCCCCTGCGCCTGACCGACGAGGCGGCGCACGCCTGGGCCCTCGACGTACTCGAGGAGCCCCCGCCGGGCCGGGCCCCCCGCAGCTCACCCGGACGGTGCCCCGCACCGGCCGCGATGGCATCCGTCCACCGGGCCCTGCGCGTCCTGGAGGCGGTCAACCGCCACGCGGGCGGTGTGAGCCTGACACAGATCGCCCGTGAGACGGACCTGCCCCAACTGGCCCTGGCCCGGGCCGTGGAGCAGCTGATCCGGGCGGCGCTGGTCACACCCGTCGGGCCCGATGCCTACGTCGCCGGAAGCGCCCTGCGGCTCGGCCCGGGCGAGGACGGCCGCGCCCACCTGCAGGAGACGCTCGCCTGGGTGAGGGACGCGGTGGGAGCCGCCGTCTACGTGGCCCGCTACGCCGACGGAGAGGTCTGCATCACCCAGTACGCCGACGGGCCCGCCACACCCCTCGTCGAGGAGTGGGTCGACTTCCGCGCCGCCGCCCACGCCTCCGCCGTCGGCAAGGCCCTGCTCACCCAGCTCGACGACGACCAGCGGAAGGACCACCTCTCCCGTCACCGGCTCACCCGCTTCACCGCCCACACCCTCGGTACCCCGCAAGCCCTCTTCCAGCAGCTCGACGGCCGCCGGCCCAGCGCCCCCCTGCTGGACCTCCAGGAGTACGCGCTGGGCACGGTCTGCGCGGCGGTCCCGATCACCGCGGGCCCGAACGCGGAATGCGTGGCCCTGTCCATCCCGGCCACCGACCCCCGCCGCCTGCAACAGGCGGCCCGGATCCTGCAGAGTGAGGCCGCGGCCGTCCTCATCGCCCTGATCGTCATCGGCAGCACACAGCCCGCAACGGCCCAGAGCGCGGGTCGGGAAGGCGGCAACGGCCCCGCGGGGCTGGGCAGCGGCCTGCTGTCCCCGACGGCCTAGAGGCGGCCTGGACCGGACGCCACGGCGCCCGGCACCCCCGCGACGTCAGGCGCGGACGCCTCCGCCCGGGAAGTCCGGGCGGAGGCATCCGGCGGGCCGCGCGGGCGGTTCCCGGAACCGTCAGGCGCGAACCGTCAGGTGCCGAGGGCGGAGCCGCGCCACTGCTGGTTGGTGTGGTGCGGGGTGCAGTCCCAGATGCCGACGCGGGCCCCGTTCCCGGTGGCCCAGCCGAGGGCGTCGAGGCACTTGCCCGAGTGGATGCTGCGCAGCAGGCCGTTCGGGAGCTGCTCCCACTTCTGGTTCAGGCCCTCGTGACAGGAGTTGAGGCCGATCAGCGAGCCGTTCTCGGTCTTGCCGTACTGGACGTCCAGGCACTTGCCCAGGGCCCGGACGGTGCCGTTGGCCTCCAGCTTCCAGGCCTGCGCGGAGGAGCCGTTGCAGGCGTAGATCTGGATGGGAGTGCCGTCGGCGGTCTTGGACCCCTTCACGTCCAGGCACTTGCCGGAGTGGACGCCGACGATCTGCCCGGAGCCCGGGGGCGGCGGCGGCACGCAGTAGATCTCCAGGGAGACCTGGTAGTAGCCGCCGTTGCCGATCGGCGCGGCCACGGGACCGGCCGAACGGGCGCAGTTGGCGGCGGGGTACCCCTCCGCCGCGGCCTGGGCGTAAGCGCTGTTCCAGGCCGCGTCGGTGGCGATGTTGAGCGGGCCGTAGCCGACGCCGAGGAAGTACTTGGGCGCCGTCGGGACGTTCACGGCGGCGGCGGGGGCCGCAGCGGCGGGTGCCGTTGCCGGACCGGGTGCGGCCGCGGCCGGTCCGGCGAAGAGCGTCGCGCCGGCCAGGAAGGTCGCGGCCGCGGTCGACAGCCATCGAGCCAACTTCACGAGGGGTCCTTTCACGAGGATCGGGAAGATCGGAACCGCCGGGCCCGCGGTGGTGACGACACTAGCCGCGCCCCACCGCCGTGAAGTCTCACCGGAGTATCAACTCCGGTCATCGAACGGCCTGTTCCCGCCGTGACTGGCGTGATCACGGTGGGTATCGTCCCGGGACCGTGGAGACCACCGATGATCTCGCCCGCCTGCGGGCCGCCCTGGCGCAGCACGCCCTGGTCAACCTGGCCGGCCCGCTGGGGACGGGGAAGAGCCGACTGGCGGCGCGTCTGCCGGTCGCCGCCGCGCTCGAACCGGCCGAGGCCTGCGATCCCGCCGTGCTGCGGGGGCCCGTCACCGGGCCCGGCGGCCTGCTGCTGATCGACGGGGTGGACGGGCCCGGGCAGGCCGAGGCCCTGGCCGCGGCCCTGCACGAGGCGCGCGGCCCGCTGCCGCCGCCGTCCGCGCCCCACCCGCCGCGGCCGGTGCTGCTGGTCAGCAGGCTCCCGCTGCGCGCGGCAGCGGGGTGGGCGGAGCTGGGCCCGGCCACCGTCACCGTCGGGACCAGGCCCGCCGAGGCGGTCGAGGCACAGGCACGGGCCGCGGGCATCACGGATCCGCAGGGCCTGGCGCTGGTGGTGCGGCTGGCCGGAGGGGTGCCGCTGCTGGCCGAACTGGCCTGCCGTGCCCTGCACTCGGGGATCGCACCGGACGTGCCGGGCGCGGCCGCCGACCGGATGACGGGCGAGGTACTGGAACGGCTCGGCCGGGAGCTGCCCGGCCGGCGCTGGCGCCACGCGCTGCGCCTGCTGGCGACCGTACGGGCCGGGGACGAGCACCTGGTCGCGGGCGGGCCCGCCCTGTTCTCGACACTGGCCGGGCTGAGCGTCGTACGGCGCGAACGGCTGGGCCTGGCGGTACGGGAGCCCTACCGCAGCCTGTTCGAGCTGGCGTACCAGTGGCGCCGGCCGAAGGCGCACGCACAGGTGCGCACCCGGGCGGCCGAGTACCGCGGCGCACTGCTCGCCGAGCACGCCGCCGGGCCCGAGGAGCGGGCCGGACTCGTGGAGCAGGGACTCTTCCTGAGCGGCGACCCGCTGCTGCGCAGCACCCTGTTCCCGCCCGCCGAGGACGGCTCGCTGATCGGCCCCGCGCGCCAGGAGGAGGCGCAGGACGTGGAACGGCTGATGCACCGGTGGGCGGTGCGCGGGGGGTTCGACGTACGCCGGTCCCGGTCGATCACCGAACGCTGGCTCGCGGACGATCCCTCGTCCTTCAAGCTGGCGCGCGACCGGGAGGGCAGGCCGGTGGGCCTCGCCGCGCTGGTGCCGATCGGGGCGGGCACGGAAGGCGGGATCGAGCCCCTGCTCCAGCAGCACACGGCGGCCCTGGGGCGCGGCGGCCGGCCTGGGCTCTTCCTCGGCGCGGCGTACGGGGCGGATCCCGTGACGCACGCGCAGATCCTGCGGTACATCCTGGTCAACGCCGTGCACGCCGGTCATCTGGTGGTCTCCACCGCCAGCCCGGACTACCAGGCACTCTTGCGGACGCTGACCTTCCGGCCGCACGGCGGCATCCGCGACGACGTGTACCGGTGCGGACGCCGCCCCGAGGTCTACAGCCACGACTTCAGCCCGGCGGGACTGCCCGGGTGGATGCGGGCGCTCGCACCGGCGGCGCCGGGCGCGCCGTACGGGGGCCAGGACGTGGCGGCCCTCGTCGCGTGGGCGCTCGCCAGGCTCGGCGATCGGGCGGCGCTGGCCGCGAGCCCGCTGCTGTCGGGCCCGCGGTTCGAGTCCCCGGACGAGCTGCGCGGCTGGCTGAGGTGCGCCGTACTGGACCTGGCGGACGCGCAGGAGCGCGCCGATGCCGAGGCGGGCGCGATCCTCCAGGCGTACTACCTCGGGCGGGACCGCCGGCACCACCAGGTCGCGTCGCGGCTCCACCTGAGCCGTGCGACCTACTTCCGCAGGCTGCGGCGCGGCCTGGCGCTGGTGGCGGCCCGGCTGCCGGCCGGCTGAGGCACCGGGCCGGCAGGCGGGCGCGCGCGAGCCTGCCGACGGGCCGGCGGCGGGCCCGGCGGCTCGGGCGCCCGCACGGGCGGGCGGCGCGCCGGCTCAGGCGGCGGGGACCGTGGCGGTGGGCGTGTTCCAGCCGGAGATCCGCAGCCGGGGAGCGGATCCCCGCAGGTCCGCGGTCCGGTAGGTCGCGGTCAGCGTCGCCGACTCGCCGGGCCACAGGCTGATCTGGTTGTCGCTCCACCGGACGGGCAGGACGGGCGCGTCCTGCGCCGAGACCAGGTGGACATCGGTGAGCAGGGCCGGGGTGTTCCCGGTACCCGTGTTGCGCAGCGTCACCGTGGTCGTGGACGTCCCGGCACCGTCCGCCGTCGTCGAGGCCGTGGCGGCGACGGGAGCCTTCGGCATGGTGTTCAGCCCGGTCAGGTCCGCGTAGCCGGTGGTGGGCGTGTGGTACCAGGTGCTGTTCGCGTAGTCGAGGACGTCCGCCGTGGTGGACAGCCAGTAGACGTTGCGGCTCACCTCCCGCCCCCCGGAGTCGGTGAGCAGCAGCCGGGCCAGGTAGGTGCCGGCCAGGCCGGGGACCGATGCGGGGACGGTCAGCGCGGTGCTGCTCGCCCCGCCGCCCGCGACGCTCACCCCGGTCACGGTCCGGTCGTAGCGCTGCGTGCCGTCGGTGCCGAAGAGCGTCACCCGCGCCGTCAGCCCGTCGACGGCCGCGCTCCGGTGGTTGACCACGGTCACCGCCCGGTTGTCGTACCCGTACTGGACGTGCAGGGGCTCGTTCGCCTTCTTCGCGCCGAAGTAGGCCCCGCCCTGGTCGAGGTACCGGTCCACCAGCTGCCACTGGAGCGAGGTCCAGCCGCTGTTGAACATCCAGTAGATGACGCCGGTCGACGGCCGCGAGGCGTCCTTGGTGTTGCGGGCGTACGCCTCGAACTGGGCGCGCACGTTCTCGTACTGGGCGAGCTGCGCCTTGCGCACGTAGTCCTCGAGGCCGGTCACCGGGCCGTAGCGGCCGGCCAGCGCGGAGCCGTACAGCTCGAGGGTCGCGAAGGTGGGGGAGGGGGAGCGGTGGTACTGGGGGGCGGACGGGTCCTTCCAGAGGGTCTCCAGCTCGGCCGGGGACATCATGCGGCGCAGCGTGTCGAGGGTCGGGATGTCGGGTCCCGCGCTGGTCTCGGAGTTGAATCCGGTCGCGCCGCCCTCCCGCTTGCCGTACCAGTAGGCGGGCGGCACCCAGTCGTAGGGGCCGGTCATCTTCATGCCGGAGCGTCCGGTGATCGGTGCGGAGGCGTCGGAGGCCGCGGGGACCACCGGGGCCGTCCAGTCGGCGGCCTTCAGCGCGTCGACGTACATCTCCTCGATCTCCTCGTTCGGTGCGAAGTCGCTGCCGATCAGGAAGGAGATCACGCTGGGGTGGTGGCGCAGCCGGGCCGCCTCGGCGGCCATCGAGGCCCGGGCGACGGCGTAGTCGGCGTTCTCCCATCTCTCCCCGGCCTCGGTGCCGTTGACCTCGCCCTCCCATTTGTCGCAGCACTCCCAGCCGGGGAGCGTGAGGACCCCGTACCGGTCGGCGAGGTCGAAGAACTCGTCGGGCTCGATGTGCCCTTCCAGGCGCAGGGTGTTCAGGCCCAGGTCGAGGGCGTACTTGAGACGGTCCTCGGCGTAGGTGCGGTCCCAGCGCAGGAACTCGTCGGGGGACCAGCCCCCGCCCTTGATCAGCAGCGGTCGGCCGTTGATGCGGTACTGGCGGGCGCCGTCGGCGTTCAGGGGTGCCTGTACGTCGCGGACGGCGAAGGACTGGTGGGCGGTGTCGGAGGTCGCGGTGCCCACCGCCGCGGTCAGGTCGAGTGCGTACATCGGCTGCTCGCCCATCGAGGCCGGCCACCACACCCGCGGCGGGCTCAGCCTGAGCGCGGAGTGGTCGGCGGGGGTGAAGACGAGGGTCCTGGCCTCGTGGGGCGCCAGGGTGACGGTACGGCTGACGGCGGCGGGACCGGCGGTGCCGGACACCGTCGTGGTGACGGTGTCCGGTGAGTCGTTGCGCACCCGGGCCTTGACCGTCAGGTCGGCCGCGGACATCGACGGCATGGCCAGGGCGGTCACCACGTGCGCGTCGCGCAGGGCGACCGGCCCGCCGCGGCGCACCGTGACGTCGCGGACGATGCCCATGTTCTCGTCGGGCGGCGGCTGCAGCCAGTCGAGCCAGCCCATGGTGAGCCGCTTGCGGGGGTTGTTGGGCTGGATGCGGAAGGCGACCGTATTGGCGCCCGCCCTGACGAGGTCGGTGACGTCGAGTTCGTGCCGGGTGTAGGCGCCCGCGACCGTGCTCGCGGTGGCGACCTGGCGGCCGTTGACGAAGACGTCGGCGGCGGAGATCACCCCGCTGAAGTCCAGGTGGGTACGGGCGGTCGGGTCGGCGACCGTGAAGTCGGAGCGGTACCACCAGGGCACGGTGAAGTCCGCGGCCGGGATCAGCTTCTGCCGGGTCGAGTAGAAGGGGTCCGGGTACACGCCGGCGGCGAGCAGCGCCGCGAGGACGGTGGAGCGCGGCCCGGCCGGGTACCAGCCGGTCGCCGGGTAGCCCGGACTGGACACGGCGGCCGCCGGATCGGTGACCTCGGCCGTCGACCGGATCGCGTACCCGGACAGGACCGTGGTGCTTCCCGGGGCGGACGAGACCGTGGTGGCCGGCGCGACGGTGGCGGCCGTCGCGGCCGGTGGTTCGCCGGGCGCCGCCCGGGTGGCGCCCGCCGTGAGCCCGAGGACCAGGCCGGCGGCCGCCATGGCGGCGACCGCGCCGCGTGCGAGAGCGGGGCAGCGGAACACGGGGCCTCCCGCGGGGACGGGGTCGGACGCCACCCGGTACAGGGGCGCAACGGGATGGAACGAGGCGTAACAGGATGGAACGGGATAGAACGGGATGGAACGGAGGGAGTCTGACACGGCAGGGGCCGCACCCGGCGGCGACAGGCCACGGCGGAGCGGCGGCTCGACCGCCTGCCGCAGCGGGTCCGCCATGGGAGGCGCATTCCGGGGCCGGACTGCGTGCCTTCCTGCCCGCCGAATGCCGCGGGGCCATGCTCGAACGCACGGGCCGGGACTTCGGCGACCTCCGGCGGGAAGGCGTGGATCGGTGCATGCGCAACAGCGGAGGGCGCGGCCGAGGGGCCGGGCCGGGCGTGCGGCCGCACGGTACGCCGTCGCGCTCGACGCCCGGCTGCCCCTGGGCGAGATGGCCAAGGGGGCGGTGCGCAAGGCCTTTCCGGACCACTGGTCCTTCCTCCTCGGCGAGATCGCCCTCTACAGCCTCCTCGTCCTGCTGCTCACCGGGACCTACCTCGCGTTCTTCTTCCAGCCGTCCATGAACGAGGTGGTCTACAGCGGCCCCTACGGCCCGCTGCGCGGCATGCGCGTCTCGGAGGCCTACGCCTCCACCCTGCGCATCAGCTTCGAGGTGCGCGGCGGCCTGCTGATCCGCCAGGCGCACCACTGGGCGGCGCTCGTGTTCGTCGCCGCGATCGCCGTGCACCTGCTGCGCGTCTTCCTCACCGGAGCCTTCCGCAGGCCTCGGGAGCTCAACTGGATCGTCGGGGTCACGATGTTCCTGCTCGCCCTGGTCGAGGGGTTCGCCGGCTATTCGCTCCCCGACGACCTGCTCTCGGGAACCGGCCTGCGCACGGCCCAGGGCATCATGCTGTCCGTCCCCGTCATCGGCACGTACGCGAGCCTCTTCGTCTTCGGCGGCGAATTCCCGGGCGAGGACATCGTGGCCAGGCTCTACCCCGTGCACATCCTCCTCGTCCCGGGTCTGCTGCTGGCCCTGGTGGCGCTCCACCTCCTGCTGGTCGTCCACCTGAAGCACACCCAGTGGCCCGGGCCCGGGAGGACCGGCCGCAACGCCGTCGGCAAGGCCTTCCTCCCGCAGTACGCGGCGAAGTCGGCGGGCTTCTTCTTCCTGGTCGCGGGCGTGCTCGCGGCGCTCTCCGCGCTGGCCCAGATCAACCCGGTGTGGGCCTACGGGCCGTACCTGCCGGACCAGGTCTCCACCGGTGCCCAGCCCGACTGGTACGTGGGCTTCCTGGAAGGGGCCCTGCGGCTGATGCCCGGCGTCGAGACCAGGCTGTGGGGCCACACCCTGACGTGGAACCCGCTCGTGGCCGGCGTCCTGCTGCCCGGCGCCCTGTTCACCGGCCTGTACGCCTACCCGTTCTTCGAGCGCTGGATCAGCCGTGAACGGGGCGAACAGCACCTGTGCGACCGGCCCCGGCACCGGCCGGTCCGCACGGCCCTGGCGGTGTCGGTGCTCTGCGCCTACACGGTGCTGCTGCTGGCCGGGGCCCAGGACCTGATCGCCTTCGTCCTCGACCTCCCGCTGCCGGGGCTGACGTGGGCGCTGCGCTGCGCGCTGTTCCTCGTACCCCCGGCGGCCTTCTGGCTCACCCGGCGGATCTGCCTGGCCCTGCAGCGCCAGGACATCGACGCCCTGACGCACGGGGAGGAGACCGACGAGGTGCGCCAGTCGGTCGAGGGCGGATACCACCCGGTCCACCGGCCGCTGAGCTCCGAGCGGCGCTACCCGCTGCTGGTGTACCGGGTTCCCGCCCCGGTCGCCGGACCCGTCGCCGGATCCGTGCGCCCGGCCGCCCCGGGCCGGGGCGGGCGGATCCGCGGCCTCGCGGAGCGGCTGCGCGCCGCCTTGAGCCGCTGGTATGACAGGGATGTACTGGCGCCGCCCCTGTCCGAGGAGGACCGGCGCACGGTCGACGCGATCCTGGCGGGCCCCGACGCACGGGACGCCACCGCCGGCCACTGACCTGCGCGGTACGGGCCCTGACGCTCAGCCTTCATGCTCAGCCTTCACGCTCAGCCTTCACGCTCAGCCTTCACGCTCCGCCTTCACGGTCCGCGCCGGGCCGGAACACGAACCCGAAGACACCCGGGACGAGGACGCCGAACCCGATGAGGGCCAGCCACAGCCCCTGTACGACGCCCAGGCCCACCAGCGCCGTGCCCACGGCCGAGACCACCGGGGCGTAACTGCGGGCCGGGAAGGAGAACCGCCGGTCCGCGGCCTCCCGGACCTGTGCGTCCCCGCGGTCCTCGGGGCGGTAGCCGTCGCGGCGGAACTGCCGCCACAGGAAGGCGGCGATGAGCGCGGACATCAGGAAGGACACGGCGAGGGCGGCGATCCCGGCGGGGTCGTCCGCGTACCGCAGGTAGACGCCGCCGGTCACCGCGAAGAAGACCGCGACCCCGCTGAACAGCCATGCCTCCGCCTTCATACCGCCTTCACCTCCGGGTGGTGCAGGTCGAACGCCGGCGAGTCGGACCGGATGCGCGGCAAGGCCTCGAAGTTGTGCCGGGGCGGCGGGCAGCTCGTGGCCCATTCGAGCGAACGGCCCCAGCCCCACGGGTCGTCGACCTCCACCCGCCGTCCGTGCCGGGCGGTCCTGGCCACGTTGTAGAGGAAGGGAAGCGTGGACAGGCCCAGGAGGAACGCGCCCACCGTGGACAGCGAGTTGAGGAGGGTGAACCCGTCCTGGGCCAGGTAGTCGGCGTACCGGCGCGGCATGCCCTGCTCGCCGAGCCAGTGCTGGACCAGGAAGGTGAGCTGGAAACCGGTGAACAGGAGCCAGAAGTGCATCTTCCCCAGCCGCTCGTCGAGCAGCTTGCCGGTGAGCTTGGGCCACCAGAAGTAGAAGCCGGCGAAGGTGGCGAACACGATCGTGCCGAAGAGCACGTAGTGCAGGTGCGCCACGATGAAGTAGCTGTCGGTGAGGTGGAAGTCCATCGGCGGGGAGGCGATCAGCACGCCCGTCAGGCCGCCGAGGAGGAAGGTGACGAGGAAGCCGATGGACCACAGCATCGGTGTCTCGAAGGACAGCGAGCCGTTCCACATCGTGCCGATCCAGTTGAAGAACTTCACCCCGGTCGGGACGGCGATGAGGAAGGAGAGCAGGGCGAAGAAGGGCAGCAGGACCGCGCCGGTGGCGAACATGTGGTGGGCCCAGACGGTGGCCGACAGCCCGGTGATGGCGATCGTCGCACCGACCAGGGCGGCGTATCCGAAGACGGGCTTGCGGCTGAACACCGGCAGGATCTCGCTGACGATGCCGAAGAAGGGCAGCGCCACGATGTACACCTCGGGGTGGCCGAAGAACCAGAACAGGTGCTGCCACAGCAGTGCACCGCCGTTCGCCGCGTCGAAGACGTGCGCCCCGAACTTCCGGTCCGCCTCCAGCGCGAGCAGTGCCGCGGTGAGGACGGGGAACGCCAGCAGGGCCAGGATCGAGGTGAACAGCACGTTCCAGGTGAAGATCGGCATCCGGAACAGGGTCATGCCGGGCGCGCGCAGGCAGACGATGGTGGTGATGAAGTTGACCGCCCCCAGGATCGTGCTCAGCCCCGAGACGACCAGGCCCATCACCCACAGGTCCGCGCCCACCCCGGGGGTGTAGACGGCGCTGTTGAGCGGGGCGTAGGCGAACCAGCCGAACGAGGCCGATCCGTTCGCGGTCAGGAACCCGCTGACGACCATCAGCCCGCCGAAGAGGTACACCCAGTAGGTGAGGGCGTTGAGCCGGGGGAAGGCCACGTCCGGCGCGCCGATCTGGAGCGGCATCACCGCGTTGGCGAAGCCGGTGAAGGTCGGGGTCGCGAAGAGCAGCATCATGACCGTGCCGTGCACGGTGAACAGCTGGTTGTACTGCTCGGCCGAGACGATCTGCAGACCGGGCCGGGCGAGCTCGGCCCGCACGACCAGCGCCAGCACCCCGGCGAACAGGAAGAACGCGAACGCCGTGACCAGGTACATGTTGCCGATCACCTTGTGATCGGTGGTCGACAGGAGCCGCAGGACGGCGCTCCCCGAGGCCACGCGCCGCTCGGTACCCGGATCCCCGCCCGCCCGCTGCGCCGTGCTGTCGACCGAGGCCATGCGGACTCCAGGGGTGCGTGCCGGGCGGGTACTGCGTCGCCCGCCCACCCTGGCAGCCGCGCCCGCTCCCGCCCGGTAGCCGGACGGCGTGCCGCGGGCGGTTAGCCAGATCGGGGACCCGCGCAGCCGGGGCGCCGGCGCGGCGCAGGCCGTGCGCTACCGGGCTCGGACGGCGTCCCGGTGGAGTCCCGCTGGAGCCCCGGTCGGCGGGGCGGGCACGGGCCCGCCCCGCGACGTACCGTCAACAGGGGTCAGCAGGGCCTCAACGGGGCCCGACCTGCGGCTGAACATCGCGACGACTACTGTTGGTCGTCGTTGCATACACCGGCGTATGATTTTTCGACGCATTCGATTCAGGGGGAATGGCATGGGGATTCGACCCGCCATTGTCGATCTGCTGGAGCTCAGCCCGGACTTCACGCGAGACCCGTATCCGGTCTACGCGGCACTGCGGGAGAAGGGCCCCGTGCACCACGTGCGCACCCCGGACGACGAGGAGATGTGGCTCGTCGTCGGACACGACGCCTGCCGCACGGCCTTCACCGATCCGCGACTCAGCAGGGACTGGCGCGGCTCCGGCGACATGGGCCAGATCATCAACGCCGACCAGGACCACCCGGCGCTCGCCCACATGCTCATGTCCGACCCGCCGGACCACACCCGGCTGCGCCGCCTGGTGGCCCGGGAGTTCACCCCGCGCCGCATCGAGGCGCTGGCGCCGCGCATCCAGCAGGTGACCGACGAACTGCTCGACGCCATGGAGGCCAACGAGGAGCGCCGGGACGACCTGGTCAACGCCTTCGCCTTCCCGCTCCCGATGACCGTCATCTGCGAGCTGCTCGGCGTGCCCGAGCTGGACCGCGAGGCGTTCCGCAAGTGGTCCAGCGAAATGGTCGCCCGCACCAGCCCCGAGGCCGAGGCCGAGGCGTACGCGCAGATGCCCCGGTACCTGACCGAGCTCATCGAGGCCAAGCGCGCCGCTCCCGGCGACGACCTGCTGAGCGCGATGATCCACACCGTCGACGAGGGCGGCGACCGGCTGTCGCCCGCCGAACTGATCGGCATGAGCGTCCTGTTGCTCATCGCCGGCCACGAGACCACGGTCAACATGATCGGCAACGGGATGCGCGCCCTGTTCGCCCACCCGGACCAGCTCGCCGACCTGCGCGCGGACCTCGGCCTGCTCGACGGCGCGATCGAGGAGATGCTCCGCTACGACGGCCCGGTGGAGACCTGCACCGAGCGACTCGCCCTGGAGGACGTGGAGATGGGCGGGGTGGTGATCCCCGCGGGCTCGGCCGTCCTGATCGCCATGGCCGACGCGGACCGCGACCCGGCGCGCTTCGAGGACCCGAACCGCTTCGACATCCGCCGGGACGCCCGCGGCCACATAGCCTTCGGACACGGTCTGCACTACTGCCTCGGCGCCCCGCTGGCCCGGATGGAGGGCCGCATCGCGCTGCGTTCGCTGCTGCAGCGCTTCCCGGAACTGACCGGTGACGCCGACGAGACGAAGCTGTCCTGGGTCCCCGGCATGCTGATCAGGGGCGTACGCGAACTGCCCGTGCGCTGGTGACCCGACGGCCCGGGGCCGGGCCGCCGCACACCCGCCGGCGGCCCGGCCCAGCGGCCCGCACCCTCCCGCCACCGGACCGCATCAGGTGCGTTCCGCGGGCAGCCCGCCGGATCCGGCCCGCCCGCCACCAGACTGTCCGGTGATGCGCTCCAGGTCCGTCATCAGGGAGTCCAGCCACTCCACGGCCGCGTAGTACGACGTCGGCGCGCCCGGCGGCTCCGCCGAGAACCCGTCGAAATCCGGATCCCGCAGCGGCACCGGCTCCTCCGGGGTGTCGCCGCTCGGGTCCAGGCGCGCCGAGACCAGCAGCATCCGCCCGGCCACCCGGTCTCCGAGCCGGGTCACCGCCCTCGCCGGATCCCGCGCCAGGGGCGGTACGTCGACCCGCTCGGCCGGCACCAGCAGCCGGTCCGCGCCCCACAGCGTGTGGTGGCCGGCCATCAGCGTCGCCTGCCAGTCCTGCCGGTCCTGCCGGTCCTGCCGGTCCTGCCGGTCCTGCCGGTCCTGCCGGTCCTGCCGGTCCTGCCGGTCCTGCCGGTCCTGCCGGTCCTGCCCGGGAGCCGGCGCCGCCGACTCCTTCGGCTCGCTCTGGAACTGCGCGTACGCGGACTCCGCCATGATCAGCGCGTGCTGCAGCGACCGGTGCCCCGGCGCGGCGGAGGGCGCGGGCTCCCGCATTCCGCCCGCCGCGAGCTGGGCCGTCACGGCCACCACGGTCTCCGCCGCGCCCCGCAGCAGCACCGCCACCGAGCGCCGCAGCTCGTCCTGGGCGCCCCGGGGCCAGGCGAGCAGCCCGAACACGGCGCCGATCGCGCTGCCGGTCAGCACGTCCAGCAACCGGAACTCGGCCAGCTGCCAGGTCGCCGGTGCCAGCTGGGCGAACACCAGCGCGACCACCAGCGTGAACAGCGCTTGGGCCCAGCCCACCCCCTTGACCGGCCCCAGCGTGAAGGCGACCAGCATCAGCGGCGGCAGCGCCGCCGCGTACACCGCGATGTCCGTGCCCACCAGCGCCAGCAGCCCGGCCACCACCAGGGCGCCGATCAGGGTTCCGGTCAGCGCCACCCGTACCGTCGACCTGGTCTCCCGCACGGTCGTCCGGGTCAGCGTCAGGGTGGCCAGCAGCACCCAGAACCCGTGCGGCAGGGAGTCCACCCCCGCGATCACCCGGGCCGCGGCCAGCGCCAGACTGATCCGGACCGCGTTCTGGAAGAACACCGACCGCCCGCCGGCATGGCCCTCCAGCCGCCGCCACCACAGCAGCGGGGCCGGCATCCGCGCGTACCAGAACCGCCCCGGCGCGGCCCGTTCCGCGCCCGCCCGGCCCCGTACGGCGATCCACGCGGCCGTCGACATGGCCAGCGCGGCGTCCGCCGCCTCCAGCACCGCCGCGTGCCGCCGCAGCACCGCCGGGGAAGCGCCGGCCTCCGGACCCGCGGCCAGGGCCGAGCGGGCCCGCAGCAGCTCGGCGTGCGCGTCCCCGGCGGGCGCCCGGCCGCGCAGGCGCCCGGCCGTCTCCTCCGCCGCGTCCCGTACCGCGCGCAGCGCGTCCAGCCCCGCCCGGCTCGGATCCGGCCCGCCGGGGACCGGCGGCAGCAGCGACAGCCTGCTCAGCAGGGTGCGCAGGGACAGCCCGGTCTGGGACAGCGCCCGGTCCCGTACGCTCGCGCCGGCCGGCCGCTCGGCCTCCGGGACCAGCGAGGCCCGCAGGCCGGTACCCGCCGCCAGCGCCGCCCGCGCCGCCGCCTCGGACAGCGTGAAGTTCCCCCGGGTCAGCTCGTCGGCGCAAGCGCGCGCGCTGTCGGCGGCCCGCGCGGCCAGCTCCCGGTACGGGACGGTCGGCGGATCGGGCAGCAGGAACGCCTCGGCGAGGACCAGGAACGCCAGGCCCGTCGTCGCGCCCGCCAGGCGCTCGCCGAGCGAACCGGGGTCGTACGGCGGGAAGGACGGCAGGATGTACATCAGCTGCAGTCCCGGCGCGGCCCCTGCCGGGCGCGGCCCGCCCACGGCGGCGAAGGCCAGCGCGAACCCGACCAGCAGCATGCCCACGACCGCGCTCCAGGTCCGTACGGCCAGATAGGTGCCGATCGTGATCAGCACCCAGCAGACGGGCAGCAGCCGCAGGACGACGGCGGCGCGCTGGCGGCCGGTACCGGGGATGCGGGAAAGGCCCGCCATGGCCACGGCCGCGAACACCGCGTAGGTCGCGGCGTCGGGCAGGCCGAAGCCGTACAGGAACAGGTAGAAGGCGGCGCCGGCCGCCACCGTGACCCGCGCCGACCGCCGGGCCGCCGCCCGGTAGGCGGCGGGCAGCCGAAACCCGGGGACGCCAGCCATGCAACCAGCATCCCCCGGTCCCGGCCGCCCGGCACGCGGCGAGGGGTGGTCGCGGACTCGCCGCTGCCGTGACGTCCCTGACCGCCCTGGTCAACGCCTGCAACCGGTTGAACGTCAGCGTCCGGCAGCCCGCCGGCGACCACCAGCCCGGTCAGTTCGGCCAGGCCGTCTCCTTCGGATCGTGCCGGCGGCTGCCTAGACCCGGGGCGGTTCGCCCAGCAGCCGGGTGCGGAACAGGTCGAGGACCGTGTCCAGCGCGTGCCGGGTGGGCTGTCCCGGCTCGTCGACCAGGTGCTCGGTCAGGACGGAGTGCGGGGCGAAGACGCCGGCGGGGTTCGCCGCGCCGTCGTCGAGCTCGACGGCGACGAAGGCCTCGCCCAGTTCCCGCCGCAGGTGGGCGAACCGCTCCGCGGGCACCAGCCGGTCCCCCCGGAACCGCAGCCCCAGGACCTGCAGGCCCTCGCGCTCGCAGCGCGCCCGGACCACCGCGAGGTCCCCGGGGCTGATGTCTACGCGGCCGGCCCGGCTCGCGGTCCACGCCAGCGGCAGCGAGGGCTGCGCCAGGACCGGGGCGAGCAGCCGCTCGTCCGTGGCCATGGCCAGGGCGAACCCGCCGGTCAGGCACATCCCGACGGCGCCGACCCCGGGGCCCCCGCAGCGCTCGTGCTCCGCGGCCGCCAGCGCGCGCAGCCACCGCACGACCCGCGAACTGCGCCCCGTGGCCAGCAGGGTGAACTCCCGGCTCACGCAGACCCGCCACAGGGACGAGGCCATGTAGCGCCCGGTGCTCGGCCAGCCCCGGGCCGCGGGATGCGCGTCACGGCCGGGCGTGCCGAAGAGCACCGGCAGCACGGCCGTACAGCCGGCCTCCGCCACGCGTTCGGCGAACTCGACGACCTTGGGGGTGATGCCCGGGATCTCCGCCATGACGATCACCGCGGGACCCGTCCCCCGGCGCAGTACGCGGCGCGAGGCGCCGTCGTGGGTGAACGCGTCCTCGGTGAAGCCGGCCAGGTCGTGGTCCGCCACGGGCTCGCTCCCTCCTGCCTCGACTCCTCCGGTCCACCGGCAAGTTACACCGCGGGCTCAGGAGATCGCGTACCACTGGCTGGCCCAGCCGGTGTTGATGGTGCTGGTCGACTGCTCGGCCAGGTTGACGCTCGCCGGCAGCGAGGTCTGACCGGTCAGGACGGTGCTGTAGCGCAGATTGGGCGGTGTCAGACCGGCGTTGACGGAGATGCCCGCGCCGGTCGACTTCAGGGTGAGGGCGTTGGTGGCCCAACTTCCGTTGAGCAGGAGGGCGATGAAGTAGGTGCCGGGCGCGGCGGCGAACGGCTTGGCGAGGGGGAACGGCTTGGCGATGGCGTCGGTCATCAGCTGGGGCGAGATGTCCGGGGTGGCCGCGACCAGGGACCCCTTGGCGTCGTACACGCCGAGCTGGCAGTTGGCGAGCTGCGCGTTCGGGTCCAGGCCCGCCAGGCCCAGCCAGATGTTCGACCAGGTGATCTCCTCGCGCAGGACGATCCGCACCAGGGTGATCCGACCCCCGACGCCCGCGGAGGTCTGCGCGGTCACGTGCCCCGCGTCGTTGGGGTCGCCGGTCCACGCCAGCAGGTTCTGGTCCTGCGGCCGAGGCCCCTCGAACCCGGAACCACCGGCCGGCGCGGGCACCGACGGCCCGGAGCTCACGGCCCCGCCGGGGCTTCCCGCCGGTGCGGTGCAGCCGGCCAGGACGAGCAGCGCCGCGAGCGCGGCGACGAGGCCGGTCGAGGCAGTGGTGGTGCGGGTGCGCATGGTCCCCCCATGAGGCGCGGATGTGACGACGAGCCATGGTCACACACGCCACGGCCAACCGGCCGACCTGCCCCGACCTGCCCCGGCCACCCGCAACCCCCTTGGTCCGGTGCGCCGCGGACATCGGATGCTTGACCGATAACCTGGCCGCTGAGCAGGGCGGGGCCGCCGACGGCGGGCCGGCACCGCGGCGACCGGAGCCGACCTGTGGACCGCACCAGCAGAAAGAAAGAGGTCACCATGACCAACCTCGCCCTCAACCTGGCCCGCACCGCCGCGGCGAACCCCGGCAGCACGGCGATCCAGTTGGACGGCCTGGCACTCGACTACCGGTCGCTGGACGAGCGCAGCGCCCGCGTGGCCGGCTGGCTGGCCGCCCAGGGCGTGGGGCCGGGCGACCGCGTGGCGATCCTGCTGCCCAACATCCCGCACTTCGCGGTCGCCTACTACGGAGTCCTGCGGGCCGGCGCGGTCGCCGTCCCGATGAACCCGCTGCTGAAGTCCGCCGAGATCCGCTACAGCGCCGGCGACTGCGGGGCCCGGCTGATCCTGGCCTGGGGACCGGCGCGGGCCGAGGCCGGCCCCGCGGCGGCGGAGCTGGGCATCGACTGCGTCGACGTGACCGCCGAGGAGTTCGGCGCCGCCCTGGCCGCCGCCGAGCCGCGCAACGAGGTCGTGGACCGGGACACCGACGACCTCGCCGTGCTGCTCTACACCTCCGGCACCACCGGCCGCCCCAAGGGCGCCCGGCTCACCCACGGAAACCTGGGCAGCAACACGGCCACCGTGGCACGCGTACTGGACCTGACGGCTTCGGACACGGTCTTCGGGGGCCTGCCGTTCTTCCACGTCTTCGGCCAGACCTGCGGGCTGAACGCGGCGGTCCTGACCGGAGCCCGCGTCACCCTGCTGCCGCGCTTCGACGCCGCGAAGGCGCTCGAGATCCTCTCCCGCGACCGGGTCACGGTGATGGAGGGCGTGCCCACCATGTTCCTGGGCCTGCTCGCCGCCGCCGACGCGGCCGGCTCGACCGGCCTGACGGGCGGGGGCGGACTGCGGCTGAGCGTGACCGGCGGCTCGGCGATGCCGGTGGAGGTTCTGCACCGGTTCGAGTCGGCGTTCGGATGCCCGGTCGTCGAGGGGTACGGCCTGTCCGAGACCGCCCCGGTGGTCACGTTCGGAACCCTCGACGGCCCCCGCAAGCCCGGCTCGATCGGCACCCCGATCGCCGGCGTGCGGGTGCGCCTGGTCGACGACGAGGGCAAGGAGGTCGCCGAGGGCGAGGTCGGCGAGATCGCGGTGCAGGGCCCGAACGTCATGCCCGGCTACTGGAACCGACCGGAGGCCGACGCGGCCGCGTTCGCCGACGGCTGGTTCCGCACCGGCGACCTGGCGCGGCGCGACGAGGACGGCTTCTACTTCATCGTCGACCGCAAGAAGGACCTCGTCATCCGCGGCGGGTACAACGTCTACCCGCGCGAGATCGAAGAGGTCTTCTACGAGCACCCGGCCGTAGCAGAGGCCGCCGTCTTGGGAGTTCCGCACGAGGTGCACGGCGAGGAGGTCGCCGCCGTCGTCACGCTGAAGCCGGGCGCCGAGGTCACCGCGGACGAACTCCGCGCGTTCGTGAAGGCCCGCGTGGCCCCGTACAAGTACCCCAGGATCGTCCAGCTGGTACCGGCCCTGCCGAAGGGGCCCACCGGCAAGATCCTCAAGCGGGAGATCACGCTCGAGGACTGACGCGGGGCGGCAGCAGGCTCCCTCCCCCCGCGGCTTGTCACCCGAACGGAGCAAGCCCGTCCGGCGCTCAGGGGCGGAAGCGCAGCGGGTGGTCCGCGGGCACCTCCACGACGGCGATGCGCACGCCGTCGGGGTCCGCGATCCACATCTCGATCAGGCCCCACGGCTCGCGCCGAGGGGGCCGCAGCACCTCGGCGCCCCGGCCGCGCAGTTCCTCGTACGCCGCCGCCACGTCCGCCACCTGGAGCCACAGCCGCATCCCCGGCCCGGGCGGCTCCTCGGCGCGCCCCGACACCTCGAGGAACCCGCCGCCGAGGAAGTAGACCGTCCCGCGCTCGGGGCCGGTCCCGAACTCGCGGTAGACGGCCAGCCCGAGCGTGTCCCCGTAGAAGGCGCGCGAGCGCTCGGGGTCCGTCGGGGTCAGCAGGGTCCTGCCGCTCAGTACGTGCACCATGACTCCCAGCCTCGCCTTATGGTCGGAGCATGGTACGCAAGCGCGTGATCGTGTCGGGCGCCGTGCAAGGGGTGTTCTTCCGGGACACCTGCCGCCGTGAGGCGCTCGCACAGGGCGTGTCCGGCTGGGTGCGGAACCTGCCCGACGGTGATGTGGAGGCGCTGTTCGACGGCGGCGAGGGCGCCGTCGAGGCCATGGTGCGGTGGGCGCGTACGGGCCCCCCGGCGGCCGAGGTCCGCGCCGTCGAGGTCCACGCCGTCGAGGCCCGCGAGGAGAGCGCGCCGGAGGAACTGCGCGGCTTCGAGGTGCGCCCCACTCCCCGGGACGCGGCCTGAGCCCGGCCCGCGGGGCGTGCGGAGCGGCCCGGCAGGCCCCCTGCCGCGGCGCCGCGCGGCTCGCCTCCACCGCCGGAGCGGCGGTCGTCGTGCTGTGCACCGCCACCCTCGGCTGCACGGCCGCCCCCTCGTCCCTGCCACCGCCCCCGCCCGCGGGCAGGGTGCAGGCCCACACCGGGCTGGCGGCCGAGGTGACGGGGGTGCCGGCGGCCGCGCTGGGCGCCACCTACCGGCCCGGCTGCCCGGTCGGGCCCGACCGGCTGCGGCTGATCCGGATGAACCACTGGGGCTTCGACGGCAAGGTCCACCGGGGTGAGCTCGTCGTCCACGAGCGGGCGGTCCAGCCGCTCCTGAAGGTCTTCGCAGAGGCCTTCGAGGCGAAGTTCCCCATCCGCCGGATGCGGCCGGCGGCGGCCTACGGCGGTGACGACGAGCGTTCGATGGCCGACGACAACACCTCCGCCTTCAACTGCCGGCAGGTCACCGGCGACGCCGGCCGCCTCTCGCGGCACGCCTACGGGGACGCCGTGGACGTCAACCCGGTGGAGAACCCGTACGTGGACCGCGGCGGCACCCCCCATCCGGCCGCCGGGCGCCGGCATCTGCGGCGCGACCCGCCCGCCCCGGGCATGATCCGCCCCGGCGACGTCGTCTCCCGGGCCTTCGAGGACGTGGGCTGGCACTGGGGCGGCGACTGGTCCAACCCCGACTACCAGCACTTCTCGGCGACCGGTGGCTGAACCGCCGCACCCGCGCGCGGACCGGCCGCACGCGGAGGACGACGCAGGAGGAAACGCGTGGAGCAGCTGCTGAGGGTCCAGAACTTCAACGTGTCGAGCGACGGCTTCGGTGCCGGTGAGCACCAGAGCCTCGAGCGGCCGTTCGGCGACGCCGATCCCGGGACCATGTTCGCCTGGGCGGGTGCCACGGCGAGCTGGCCCCACCGCACCGACCCCGGGGGCAGCCGCGGCCTCGACGACTACTTCACGCGCGACTTCGCACACCACATCGGCGCGGAGATCATGGGCCGCAACAAGTTCGGGCCCCAGCGCGGTCCCTGGCAGGACCTCGACTGGCGCGGGTGGTGGGGTGGGGAGCCCCCGTTCCACACCCCGGTGTTCGTCCTGACCCACCACACGCGTCCCTCGTTCACGCTCTCCGACACCACGTTCCACTTCGTCGACGGCGACCCGGCCGAGGTCCTCGAACAGGCGAAGGAGGCGGCGCGGGGCAAGGACGTCCGCCTCGGCGGCGGGGCCGCCACCATCCGGGAGTTCCTCGACGCCGACCTCGTCGACACCCTGCACGTCGCGGTCTCACAGGTGCGGATCGGATCCGGCTCGCGCCTGTGGGAGTCCCCCGAGGAACTGCTCGACCGCTTCCACCTCGAGATCGTGCCCAGCCCCAGCGGCGTGACGCACCACCTGTTCTGGCGGAAGTGACCGGCCCGAGGACCCTCCCGGCGCCCCCGGCCCGGCTCACGCGCCGCCGGCGGCAGCCCCGGCCGGCGCCGCCGGGGCGCTGCCCGCCCTGGGCAGCGTCACCTCGAAGCGGCAGCCGCCGGCCACGTTGCGCACGCCGGCGCGCCCCGCGTGGGCCTCGACGATGCCCCGGACGATCGCCAGGCCGAGCCCTGCCCCGCCAGGGGGCGTGCGGGACTCGGTGCCGCGCCAGCCGGTGTCGAAGACCCGGGGGAGGTCCTGTTCGCGGATGCCGCCGCAGCCGTCGGTCACCGAGAGCACCACCGTGCCGTCCTCCCCGCTCTCCGCGGCGATGGCGACCGTGCCGTCGGCCGGCGTCCGGTGCAGCGCGTTGGTGAGCAGGTTGGACAGGACGCGCGTCATCTCCCTGCCGTCGACCTCGACCGGCACCGACGCGACCCGCTCGCCGACGAGCCGGACACCGCGCTGCCGCGCGAGTGCCTCGACACCGGCGAGCGCGTCGCCCACCAGGTCGTACGTCGAGATCCGGGTCGGCGCCAGCGACAGCGTGCCCGCATGGATGCGGGAGAGTTCGAAGAGTTCGCCGACCATGGTGTCCAGCCGCTCCGCCTCCGCGCGGATCTGGCGGAAGTACCGCTCGGGGTCGGTGGCCACGCCGTCCTCGAGGGCTTCCACCATCGCCCGGACACCGGCCAGCGGAGTCCGCAGGTCGTGCGAGATCCACGCGACGAGCTCCCGCCGCGAGGCCTCCAGCGCCCGCTCGCGCTCGCGGGATGCGTGCAACGTGGCGCTGGTGGCGGCCAGTTCGGCGCTCAGTGCCGCCAGCTCCGCGGTCCCGGCCTCCCGCGGGGCGGCGAAGAAGCCGCCTTCGCCGAAGGAGCGCGCCGCCCGGGTCAGAGCCGCACTGCGGGCGACCACCCAGCGGCCCAGTACGAGCGTCACCGCGAAGGAGACGACGGCCGCCGTCGCGAGGACCGTGGTGACGACGGCCAGGTCGTGCCGCGACAGGAACATCGCCCACGCGACGGCGAGGGTTCCGGCGAGCATCGCCGACACGGGGACGGCCGCGACCACGGCCAGCGAAACCGCCGTCGAGCGGTGCCGTACCGCACGCAGCAGGGCGGCTCCGAGCGCACCGGCCGCCGCCGCGCCGCCCAGGGCGTAGGAGGCGATGAGCACCATGTCCTGCTCCCGCATCGCGGTCAGCCCTTCTGCGCGGAGGCGTCGAAGCGGTAGCCGACACCCCACACGGTCTGGATGAGCCGGGGGTCCGCCGGATCGTCCTCGATCTTCGTACGGAGCCGTCGCGCGTGGACGGTCACGGTCGACAGGTCGCCGAACTCCCAGCCCCACACCGCGTGCAGGAGCTGCTCCCGGCTCACGGCCTGCCCCGGATTGCGCAGGAAGTGCACGAGCAGGTCGAACTCGCGCAGGGTGAGCGCGAGTTCCCGGCCGCCCTTGAGGGCCCGGCGCCCTGCCGCGTCGACCACCAGGTCCGCGGCGCGCAGGAGGGCTCCGGCCGCGGGCTCGACCGCGGCGGCCCGGCGGCGCAGCACGGACCGCACCCTCAGGACGAGTTCGCGCGGGCTGAAGGGCTTGGTGACGTAGTCGTCGGCGCCGACTTCCAGACCCAGTACGCGGTCTTCCTCCTCGCCGCGGGCCGTCAGCATGATCACGGCGGGCGCCGGCTCCTCCCGGCGCAGGGAGCGGCACACCTCGATGCCGTCCAGGCCCGGGAGCATCAGGTCCAGCACGACGAGATCGGGCCGGCCGGCGGCGGCGCGGGCCAGCGCCTCCCGTCCGTCCGCCACGGTGTCGACGAGGAACCCGGCGCGCTCCAGATAGCCGGTGACGACTTCGGTGACCGTCGGGTCGTCATCGACGAGAAGGATCCGACGCGGTGGTTCAGGCTGCATGCGGCCAGCCTCGCACGCCGTTCCCCGAGCGGGGCCCGTGCGGCCGGCCGCTCCGGGTGGGCGGCGAGGTTTGCCCCGCCCGGATGCGGGTTAGGCGCGTCGTACGAGTGACTCCGCAGAGAGCAAGGGAGCCCACGCGATGACTCGCCCCCTCCCCATGGAACCCGGTGACGGCGGCCTGCGGGTCGTGGTGGTCGGTGCCACCGGAAACGTCGGCACCAGCGTGGTCCAGGCCTGCGCGGACACCGCGGCCGTCACGTCCGTCCTCGGCCTGGCGCGCCGGGTGCCCGGGTGGCGGCCCGCCAAGACGGCCTGGGCCGCCGCGGACATCGAGCCGGACGGCCCGGACCTCGTGCCGCTGTTCACCGGAGCCGACGCGGTGGTCCACCTCGCCTGGCGGTTCCAGCCGACCCACCACCCTGCGCAGACCTGGCTGACCAACGTCCTCGGCAGCGTGCGCGTCTTCGAGGCCGCGGCACGGGCCGGGGTGCCCGCCCTGGTCCACGCCTCCTCCGTCGGCGCCTACTCACCCGGCCCCAAGGACCGAGCCGTCGACGAGTCCTGGCCCACCCACGGCTGGCCGCAGGCCGCGTACACCCGCGAGAAGGCCTACCTCGAACGCGTCCTCGACACCTTCGAGCAGGCGCACCCGGACATCAGGGTGGTCCGCATGCGCCCCGCGTTCCTCTTCAAGCGGACCTCGGCCTCCGAGCAGCGGCGGATCTTCGCCGGCAGGCTCCTGCCCGGACGGCTCATCCGGCCCGGGCTCATCCCCGCCGTCCCCGACCTGCCCGGACTGGCCTTCCAGGCCCTGCACACCGACGACGCGGCCGCCGCCTACCTGGCGGCCGTGACCCGTCCGGTACGGGGCGCCTTCAACCTGGCGGCCGACCCGCCCCTGGACACCGAGGTCCTGGCGGGCATCCTGCACGCCCGCCGCTTCCCCCTGTCGAGCGCCCCGGTCCGGGCCGCCCTCGCCGCCGCCTGGCGGCTGCACCTCGCGCCCGCGTCACCGGACCTGTTCGACGCCGTCCTGCGGCTGCCCCTGATGGACTCCTCCCGGGCCCGTACGGAGCTGGCCTGGCGCCCGGAGTACACGGCGGTGGAGGCCTTGGAGGAGTTCCTGGCGGGCCTGCGCGAGGGCGCGGGGATGGACACCGTGCCCCTGGCCGCCTGACCGGCGGCACCGCGGTCGTACGCCCCGGCGCTCAGTGCTGGGGCTGGAGCCTGAGGGGGCGGTGGCTGCCGGGCCGGTGCGCGCCTTCGATGACGAAGCCGCTGCGGGGCCGGGTCGGAATCAGGTTCAGCGGAATGGACAGGTCCTGCGGCGGTACGGCGAAGTCCAGCGCGGCCAGGGCCGGCGCGAGCGCGGCGAGCACGGAGACGGTGATGTCCTCCCCGGGGCAGCGGTGGCCGGTGCGCGCGTCGCCGCCGCCCTGCGGGATGAGGTCGTCGCGGCCCGGCTCCCGGCCGAGGAACCGGCCGGGGTCGAAGTGGTAGGGCCGCTCCCACAGCTCCGGGTCGTGGTGGTGCCCGTACACGTCGAGGAGCAGGAGGGTACCGGCCGTGAGCTCGTCACCGGCGAAGGTGAGGTCGCGTCCGGCCACGGCGCCGATGAACGGCACGAACGGGTAGAAGCGGCGGACCTCGTGGGCGAACGCCCGGGCGGGTGCGGAGCCGGGACCTTCGGCGCGCAGCTGGTCGCGCCGGCCGGGATGGCGGTGGAGGGCGTGCGCGGCGAAGACGGCGGGCCAGGCGATGGCGACCGCGGGCCGGATCACGTTCAGGAGCTCGACGGCCGCCGTGTGCGGATCGAGCAGGGTGCCGTCCGGGCCGCGGTGGTACGCGACGGCCTCCAGCGGGCTCCCGGCCACCGAGGCGTGCAGGGCCGGGGAGAAGATGCCGTCCGGGTGCGGTCCGGTTCCGCGGAGGTCGGCCACGGCGGCCGCGAGGGCCTGCTCCTGGCGGCGCCGGGCCCGGCGGGCCCGCAGGTGCCGGGGTCCGGCGCTCGCGAAGCCGTCGACCATGGCCACGCAGTCCTCGGCGATCTCCCGGGCCGCGTCCTCGGGGACCGGCACACCCACCCAGTCGCAGATCGCCTCGGTCAGGACGGTGGCCACCTCGTCGAAGAGGACCACACGGCGGCCCTCCCAGGCCGCCACGGCCTCGTCCCAGGCGCTCCCGACGCCCTCGGTCAGGTCGCCGACGGCGCTCGGTGACATGAGCATCGAGGTGAACAGCTCCTTGCGGACCCGGTGCGGCGGCCCGTCCAGGGTGTGCACCGCGCCCTTGCCGAAGAGGACGTCGACCACCGGAGCGGGCAGGGCCCCGTGGCGCTGGACGCCGCCCTCCGCGTAGAAGAAGGCGACGGCCTCCGGTCCGTGCAGCAGCGCCGCGGGACGGCCGAACAGGTGGGCGCGGACCAGGGGCGCCCCCTCATGGGCCCGCCGCAGGTCCGGGGCCCACGCGTAGCCGTGGGCGAGCAGGGACAAGGTGCTGTCGGTGAGCAGAGCGGACATGGTCTGCGCCTCTCGGTCACCGGTCGCGGGGGCTCACCCAGCGCGTCCCCTTCCCGTCCGGCTTCTCGGGCTGCTGCGGCCGGTCGAGACGGCTCGCCTCGTCCGTGTCGGCCGCCGGGGTCTTCTTCTCCTCGCCGTGGCGGTCGGAGCGCTGGGTGCGCTTCCGGGCCTCGGCCTGCTCGTGCTCCTCGTGCCGCGGGATTCCGCCCGCGCCGCCCTGCTCGTCCATGGCCGTTCTCCTCCGTCGCGGTCCGGTGCCGACGGTCCCGCCGGCCGGGCTGTCCTGCGGCGCCTGCCCGCCCTCGTCCCCGCCATGCACGGGCGGCCCGGGCACTGCCGCGGGGCCGAGGGCCCCGTGGGCCGGGGTCGGGGCGCGAGCTACCCGGCGCGGGCGATCCGCGCCGCCCGGTCCGCCGCCGTCGCCGCGAAGGCGGCCCCGGCCGGATCCGGAGGACGGGCGCGACGGCGGCCCCGGTGCGCGCGGGCGTGGACCCGAGCCGGTCCGATGTCTCCCCGCGCCCCCAACTCACATGCGATGATGCTGAGTTATGAACGACGGGGAGGGTTCGGCGAAGAAGTGGGTGATCCGCGTACGCCTGGGGCAGGGCGCGGGCGCGAGCGATGTCCATGCGCTGAAGGCGTGGCTGGAACGGGAACACAGGCTGGAGGCGCTGAGGAACAGCGGCGACTTGGAGATCACGGAGCGTGCCGGGGGCGAGGAGCGCCCCGGCAGCCCGATGGGCGCGGGGCTGGAGATCGGGCTGGTCCTGGCCGCCATCGTCGGCCCCAAGATCTTCGACGATGTGTACGAGCAGGCCAAGAGCGGGGTACGGGCCTGGCGGCAGAACCGTCGCTCCGTGGAGGCGGGCGAACCGCCGGAGGTCGAGGTCGTCCCGGACGGCGACGCGAGGTAGTCCGGTGGCGCGCTTCGATCCGCGCGGGAGGGTGAACCGGGCGCTGCTCGTCGGCGTGCCCGCGTACGAGTTCACGCAGCCCCGCCATCCCTTCGGCGTGCCCGGCGACCTGGAGGCGGTCGAGCACAACCTCGTCGGCCTCGCGGCCGCCCTGCGTACGGGCGGAGTGTTCGCCGAGCAGGAGATCGGCGTCGTGCGGCCGCGCAACGTCGACGAGTTCGACCGGCGCCTGGACGGTGCCGTCGACGAGGCCGAGGGCCTGCTCCTGCTCTACTTCTCCGGGCACGGGGCCGTGCCCAGCACCGGTGACGAGCTGTGGCTCCTGATGCGGGCTGCGACGATCGTCGCGGGGACGGAATCGGTGTTCCGGGGTGCCGTTCCCTGGAAGAGCGTCCTGACCGTGCTGACCCGGACCAGGGCGGAGCACGTGGTCGTCGTACTGGACTGCTGCTACGCGGGCAACGCGTCGGCGGCCTGGGACGCACTCGACACCGCGCAGCGGCACCGGATCTCGCTGCTGATGAGCGTGCAGGCCAACAACCGGATCGACGCGGGCGACGACGCCACGGCGACCCCCTTCACCGCCGAGCTGATACGCGGCCTCCGGGCCGGCGGGGACGGCGCTCCCGTGGGCTTCAAGGGGCTCGCGGAGCGGCTGCGGGCCCACATGTCCGCGCACCACACGACGCTGCGCGAACCCGCGGAGCCCTGGGAGCCGCAGAGCCGTCCGGCCGGTTCCGGCACGGACGTGCTGCTCGCCGCGGGAGCCGTGACAGCGGCGGCTGATGGGGCAGCGGCGCCTGATGGGGCAGCGGTGACGTCGGTGGCAGCGGTGGGCGGGGCGGCAGCGGCTACGGCGGTGCCCCCGGTGGCATCAGTGACGGGCATGCCGGACACGCCGGGCCGGGCCCCCGACCGTACCCCGCAGAGCCCAGGCCGCGCGCCGGACGCGACGGACCCGCCCCCACGGCCCCCACGGCCCCCACGGCCCCCGCGGCCCCGGCGGTCGCCGTGGCCCCTGCCCCGCGCCCGCCGCCCGCTCCCGGCCGACGATCCGCGCCGGACCGCCCGTCGGCGCCGGACCGGCAGGACCCGTGCGGTCGCGGTCACCGCCGGGGTGCTGACCGTGCTCGCGGGGCTCGTCCCCGCCGGGTACTTCCTGGTCGCCGGCCTCCTCGGCGACGGGGAGCCGTGCAGGCCGCCGCTGGAACTGCGGCTGCTGACCGACCCCGAGATCGAGTCCACCGTGCGCAAGGCGACCGAGGTGTACCTGGTGTCGGGGGAGAACCGGACCGGCGACGGCTGCCGGCGCAGCGGGATCACCGTGTACAGCGCGGGCGCCGCGGACGTGGTCGCCGCCTTCCACGACCAGTCCGACCCCTGGCAGCGGCCCACCTCCGAGGCGGTCAATCCGCAGCGCGACATCGGCCCCCAGCCGGACGTCTGGATCCCCGCGACCTCGGCGAGCGCCGCCCGCGCCCGCCCGCCCCAGGACCAGCGCAGCTACGCGGAACTCCTGGTCGACCCGGCCCCGTTCGCCTACTCGCCGCTCGTGCTCGCCGTGCCGCAGCAGATCGCGGCGGAAGCGGTCGCCGACCGGACCGGCGGGCTCACCGCGCTGATGGACGGACTGCGGGCGCGCGATCCGAAGGCGGAGGTACGCCGCCCGGACCCGGAGCACACGGACTCGGGCCTGGTCGCGACCATCGGCCTGTACGGCGCCGGAGCGACGGGCGCGGCCGCCGCCGAAGGGCGCGTCGCACAGCCCGGCCCGCCGTCGCCCACCGGCGGGACCCTGCTGTGCGCCCTGCCCGACGACGACTCCGTCGACGACCGCACCGCCGCCCTCGTGCCGGAGTTCCTGCTGAAGTCCGGCGTCGACTGCGACAGCACGACGCGCGCCCGGCGGCTGGCCGCCTATCCCGACGACGCGCCGGGACTGGACCCCACGTTCGTGCGGGTGCGCTGGCAGGAGGCCGACCGCGACAAGGCCGCGCGGCAGGACGCGGTCGACCGGTACCGCGCCTGGCTGACCGGCGCCGGCGAGGAGACGGGCGGGGAGCAGGTCCGGGGCGGGCTCGTCGAGTTCGGCAAGGACGGGTTCCGCCACGCCGCGGGCGGGCACCGGCCCCTCGCCGCCGACCTCACCTTCAGCGACTTCGGCGCGGTCGGCAGCCCCGGCGCCCTCGCCGCCCCCGCCCGCCTGGCCTCGATGGCCGGGGCCCTGAAGGAGTACCGGGATGCCAACGGGCCCGGACGGGTGCTGTTCCTGCTCGACAGCTCCGGCTCGATGGGCGACCTGTGGACGGGGCCCGGCGGCGCCCCCGGCATCGTCAAACAGGCGCTCGGCGGCCTGGGCGACCAGGACGAGTACGGCGTCTGGGCGGTCGCGGCCGCGCCCGGCGCCCCGCTCGCGCACCAGGAGCTGCTGCCCTTCGGCCGGTACCGGCGCGAGGAAGCCGAACGCGCCCTCGACCAGCGCGCCCAGGTCAAGGACGTGGAGGCGGATCCGTACCGGGCCCTCACCGCGGCCCTGGACGACATGGCCCGGCGCGGCGCCGACGACGACCGCCCGCAGCTGATCGTCTACATCACCGACGACGAGGACAACAACCGGCTGACCGAGGGCGGACGGCTCGAGGGCCTGCGCGCCTACGCGCGGGACAAGAAGGTCCCGGTGGTCATGGCCTCGTTGGACAGCGGCGGCTGCGACAAGGGCAAGCCGGACGCCGTCCTCTCCGAGGCGAGCGGCGGCCGCTGCCTGGACACCGGGACCGATCTGGTCGCGGGACTGCGCGACGAGGTCGCCCGAGCGGGAACGGGAGACGAGGGATGACCCGCGGCAGCAGACGGCGCGGCAGGCCCGGCCGGCGACCACGGGCCCTGGCCCCGCTCCTCGCGGCCGTCCTCATGGCGTCCCTCACGCTGGGCGGGTGCAGCGGGAGCGGCGACGGCGGCTCCGAGACCGCCGGCCAGTCGGCTGACACGGGCGTCGCGGAGGGCGACATCGTCGTGGCCAGCGGACGGGACGTCACCGGCAAGGGCGGCATCCGGCAGAAGCTGATCGAGCAGTGGAACCGGCAGCAGGAGGAGAAGGGCTCCGCCTCCCGGGCCCGGCTCGTCGAACTCCCGGGCTCGGCGGACCAGCAGCGCAGCCAGCTGCTGGGCGCGCTCCAGTCCGGCAGCGCGGAGTACGACGTGGTCAACCTCGACGTGACCTGGGTACCGGAGTTCGCCGACGCCGGCCTGGTCCGGCCGCTTTCCGACGACCTGCTGGACGCGGACGTCATCCCGTCCGTCGCCGCCACCGCCCGCTGGGACGGGAAGGTGTACGCCGTTCCGTTCAACAGCGACGTGGGGCTGCTCTTCTACCGCCGCGACTACCTGAAGAAGGCGGGCGTCACCGACACCGAGCTGGGCAAGGGCACCGACTGGGCCACGGTCCAGCGGCTGATGGGCACCGTGGGGGAGGCCGGCCGCAGTGCGGCGGACGGCTACGAGAAGGGGTGGACCACCCAGCTCGCTCCGTACGAGGGCCTCACCGTCAACGGCATCGAGGCGTTCGCCTCCGCCGTCGAGGGGCAGGCCCTCACCGACGGCGCCGGCCGGTACACCGGTTCCGAGCAGGACCTGGAGTCGGGGATCGAGGAGCTGCGCGACCGGACCCAGGCCCCGTACACGCTCGGCGACGCGGGCCGCTCCGACGAGTCCGAATCCCTCGGCGACTTCGCCGACGGCCGGACCGCCTTCCTGCGCCACTGGCCGTACGCCTACGGCACCCTGCACCAGACCCTGACCGGCGAGCAGCTCGGGGTGGCCCCGCTGCCCGGCAGAGCGGTCCTGGGCGGCCAGAACCTGGCCGTGACCGAGGGATCGAGGCGGGCCTCCGCGGCCCAGGAGCTGATCCGGTTCCTCACCGGCCGGGAGAGCGAACGCTGCCTGCTCGACGCGGGGTTCGCGGCCACCCGGCTGTCCGCCTACCACGAAGGGCCGGCGTGCCGGGTGGCCAAGCCCCCCGCTCCGGCCACCCCGAACGCGGAGAGCACCGACCGCATGCCGCGCGACGAGCAGGGCCGCCCCACGTACGCGCGCGACATCCTGCTGCCCGCCCTGCAGAACGCCGTCCAGCGCCCCCGCACGCCCCTGTACGGAGCGTTCACCCAGACCTTCACCACCGAACTGCGCCGCCTCTACACCGACAAACCCCCCTCGGCGGCGCGACTGGCGCAGGACCTGCACGCGAAGCTGAAGAGCGCGCTGCCCCACACCTGACGAGGACCCCGGCACCCGCCCGCGCGTGCCGCTCGGCCGGGACGGGCAGGATGGGCGGGTGCACACGACGACGGAACTGGTGGGGAGGGCGGCCGCGCTGGCCGCCGCGGGCAGCCGGCGGATCCTCGGCATCGCCGGGCCGCCCGGGGCCGGGAAGTCGACCCTGGCCGCCCGGCTGGCCGAAGCGCTCGGGCCGCGGACGGCCGTGGTCGTCCCGATGGACGGGTTCCACCTCGCCCAGGCCGAGCTGGTCCGCCTGGGGCTGGCCGACCGCAAGGGCGCCCCGGAGACCTTCGACGCCGCCGGGTACGTCTGCCTGCTGCGCCGCCTGCGCGGATCCGAAGCCGGCACGGTGTACGCACCCGCCTTCGACCGCTCCCTCGAGGAACCGATCGCGGGCAGCGTCCCCGTCGGCCCGGCCGTACCGCTGGTGATCACCGAGGGGAACTACCTGCTGCACGACGCGGGACAGTGGGCGTCCGTACGGCCCCTGCTGGACGAGGCCTGGTACCTCGCCCCCGACGAGGACCTGCGCGTCCGGCGCCTGGTCGACCGGCACGTGCGCCACGGCAAGGACCCGGCGCACGCACGCGGCTGGGTGGCCCGCTCGGACGAACCGAACGCCCGCCTCGTCGCCGCCGGCCGCCACCGCGCCGACCTCGTCCTCGACGCCGGCTGACCCGCCCCGCGGCCGCCGCACGGCTCCCGGCTCGCCGCGGGCGGCCGCCGTGCGGGACCATGGGTCTGTGCGGGGGCCCTCGGCCGGCGGCGAAGGGGCTGGGTCGTGCAAGGGATCGCGGTCATCGAAGCACCCTCCGTACTCGGGCTGCGCCCGTCCGGCGTCCAGGACCTCCCGGACGCCCTGCTCGACGCCGGTCTCCTCGACCACCCCGGGCTGGTGCGCGCCGGCCGGGTGGAAGCACCGGAGTACGACCCCCGGCGGGACCCGGCGACCGGGGTCCTCAACCCCGTCGGGATCGCGTCGTACTCGGTCCGGCTCGCCGACGCCGTCGGCGCCGTCCTCGACGACGGCCGCTTCCCGCTGGTCCTCGGCGGCGACTGCAGCATCCTGCTCGGCAACCTGCTGGCCCTGCGCCGCCGCGGCCGCTACGGCCTGCTGTTCCTCGACGGCCACACCGACTTCTACCAGCCCTCGGCGGAGCCGACCGGTGAGGCGGCCTCGATGGAACTGGCCCTGGCCACGGGCCGCGGACCCCGGCTGCTCACCGACCTCGAAGGCCTCGGCCCCCTGCTCCGCGACGAGGACGCCGTCGCCTTCGGCTTCCGGGACTCCGCCGAGTCCGACGCGGCCGGGATGCAGCCGCTGCCGCCGCGGCTCCACGCGATCGGCCTCGACGCCGTGCGCGCGGCCGGCGCGGCGGCCGCCGCGCGCACGGCGGTCGGCCGGCTCACGCACGACGGGAGCGCCGGCTACTGGGTCCACCTCGACGCCGACGTCCTGGACGACGCGGTCATGCCCGCCGTCGACTACCGGCTCCACGGCGGCCTGTCGTGGGGGGAACTGGAGAACGTGCTGGCCACGGCCCTGGCCGGCGAACGGGCCGTCGGTTTCGACGTCACCATCTTCAACCCCCGCCTCGACGCCGGAGGGACCATCGCGGCACGGCTGACCGCCTGCCTGCGCCGAGCGCTGGCGGCGCGGACGCGCACCGGCGGGGACGGCACAAGCGGGGACGGGGCTGGGCAAGTTCGCTGTTAGGGTGACGTGTGCCCGTCAAGGCGGGCCGTCTCAGTTACTGACATTCCAACGGGGTTGAACGTGAAGCTTCGCCATGTCCGCGCAGTCGCCGTCTTCGGTATCGCCGTGTTCGCACTTACCGGAGCCCGCGGCTCCCACGGCGCCAGCTGCGGCGGCAGCAGCAGTTCCGGTTCGAGCTCCAGCAGCTCCGGCGGGGGCAGCACCGGAGGCAACCACGACAGCGACAGCACCAGCACCAGCGGCAGTTCGAGCGGCGGCTCCGTCACGGGCGGTACCAGCAGCAACAAGGCCGAGCGCGACATCAGGATCGACAGCTGCAAGCTGGACGACACGCGCAAGAACCTGGTCGCCCGCATCACCGTCACCAACAGCGGTTCCGTCGGCTACACCTACAACATCACCATGAAGTTCCGCGGGGACTCCACCTCGACGGCGACCCCCGCCCAGGCCAGGGTCGCAGCGCTCACCGTCAGCGCGGGCGCCTCCCAGCAGGCCGAGGCGAAGACGCCGTACACCGGCAAGGGCGACGGCAGCGAGTACAAGGAGTGCGTCGTCTCCAGCGCCTCGAAGAGCGCGCTCTAGACCGTCCGGCCGCAACCGGATCGAGGGCCTTGCCGGTGCGGGACACGACACCGGCAAGGCCTCAGCTCCCGCCGCCGAAGCCCCACGCTTCGATGTCGCGGTAGTGGATCGGCCCCGGCCCGCGGCCGATGTTGCTGCCGACCAGGTGCAGGCGCTCGGCCAGCCAGAGCCGCCCGGTGAAGGAGTCCAGCGCCTCGGCCGCCTCCACCGCGCAGGACGGTGCGTTCCGGCGGGACCGGGCCAGCGTCAGGTGCGGGCGCAACGGCCGGTCCTCGAAGGGCACACCGCACTCCCTGACCACGGCCCGCACCTCGGCCGCGAGCGAGTGCAGGCCTTCGAGGTCCCCGCCGATCCCGCTCCACAGCACCCGGTCGTCGAAGTGCCCGCCGCCGTGCAGCGCCAGCCGTACGGGCCGGTGCCCCGCGGCGAGGGCCGCGAGCGGCGGCCGCAGCAGCGGAACGGTCTCGACCGGGAGCTCGCCGAGGAACGCCAGGGTGATGTGCCAGTCCTCGATGCGGTTCCACCGCATGCGCGGGTACGCCTCGTAGGCGGGGCACAGCTCCCTCGCCAGCTCCTCCTTCGCGTCGTCGGGCGGGGCGAGGGCGATGAATATCCGGACGGTCGAGGACTGGATCGGTGCGTTCACAGAGGACTTCGTACCGTGCGAAGCACGGTCCAGTCATCTTCCGGGCGTGCGGCCGCCCCGTCAGACGCTCGCCAGCTGCGGGATCAGGCGCAGGGCGTTGTCGTGGTAGATGCCCCGCAGCTGGTCCGCGGTGAAGGCGGGGTCCGCGTCCAGAGCCGGGAACGCCAGCTTCAGAACGGTGTCCGCGGGGGCGGCGGGCCAGTCGGTGCCGAAGAGGATGTGGTCGGCGGGCACGTGCTCCAGGAGCGTGGCGGCGCCGGCCATGGGCCCCGCGGTGTCGTAGTAGAAGCGGCGCAGGTGGTCGCGGACCGCGGCGGGTTCGAGGGGCGGGTCGCAGAAGCCTCCGAGCGCCTCCAGACGCCCCGCGATGTACGGGACGAAGCCGCCAGCGTGGGGGAGGATGACCGAGATGTTCGGGAAGCGGTCGAGCGTCCGGTGGACGATCATGTTCACGGCGGCCCGCGTGGTGTCCAGCAGGAAGTCGCACATGAAGTTCGGGATGCCGGGAACCGTCACCGCGCCGGGCGCGCCGTCCGGGAGGTTGTGCGGGTGGGTGTCGACCACGGCGGCATGCTCGTTCAGCTCGTGGAAAACCCGGTCGTACGTGGGATCGCCGAGGTAGACGCCCCCGTAGTTGGCCGTCACGTTCACGCCGACGGCCCCGAGCTGCCCCAGCCCGCGGCGTACGGCCCAGGAGGACGCGTCGGGGTCGTCGAGGAAGAGCGGCACGTAGAACGAGAACCGTCCCGGGTGCGAACTGGCCACCTCGAGCATCGACTGCAGCGTGATGTTGATCGCCTCGCGCAGCTGCGCCGTGGAGCGGTAGCGCGCCGGCAGCATGGGTTTGAGGACGGCCGTGGAGATGCCCGCCCGGTCCATGAAGCCGATCGCGGCCTCGGTGTCGAGCCGTGACCACGGGGGCAGCTTCTCGGGCTTGACCAGCCCGTGCCGCGCGGCCCATTCGCGCCATTCCGGCGCGCAGTAGTGGTGGTGCATGTCGATCTTCGAGGTCGCCGCGTGTACGTCCGTCGTGCCCGGGGCGGACGAGTCCCGCGCGGTGCCGACGACCTCCTCGGTGTCCACGGCGGAGATCAGCGGCTCGTCGGTCGGGGGTCCGAGGAGGCCTAGCCTGGAAGTGCTCGCGGAATCCGTCATGCCAAATCCACCGTCCGTCGGGGGCTGGGTCAGCTGGTCGGTCAGTTTCCGGAAGTCGTGGAGGCCGCAGGCGTCACCGGGGCCGCGGGGGACACGCAGGACAGGGAGGTCGCGGAGTCCAGGGGTCCCGCGGGCGGGCCGGCCGGCCGGGACGGCTCCAGGACGAGCCGCAGTTCCTGGAGCCCCCGGAACGCCGGCATCGGGCCCTTGAGCCAGGCCCCCTTGCCCGCCTCCGCGTCCGCGAGTTCCATCTCCGGGAACTCCCGCAGCAGGCAGGCGAGGGCGATCTCGAGTTCGAGCCGCGCCAGGGGCGCGCCCAGGCAGTAGTGCGTCCCGTGGCCGAAGCCCAGGTGCGTGCTCTGGAGCCCCTCGCGCGTCACGTCCAGGACGTCGGGCGAGTCGAACTTCCCGGGATCGCGGTTGGCCGAGGTGATGGCGATCTGGACGAGGGAGCCCTTGGGGATCACCGTTCCCCGGACCTCCGCGTCCTGCGTCGCGTACCGGAAGGTCGACGACTCCACGGATCCCTCGAACCGGAGGAGCTCCTCCACCGCCCGCGGAATCAGGAGCGGGTCCTTGCGGAGCTTTCGCAACTGCTCCGGACGGAGCAGCAGGTTCAGCACCGAGTTCCCGATCTGGAACGCGGTCGTCTTGTGGCCGGCGAAGAAGAGGACCCACAGCGACGAGATCAGTTCGGCATCGTCCAGCTCCTCCTCCGCACGGATCAGGTCGCTGAGGAACGAATCCGAGGGATGCGCGCGGGTGTGCGCGATGAGCCGGGCCAGCCGGTCCCGCAGCCACTCCTCGGCGGCCTGCAGCTCCGCCCCCATCCGGGGGTCGAACCGGGCGCGCGACACCACCGCGAAGTGGGAGAGGATCTCGGGGCGGTCCCCCTCGGGGATCCCCATGAGGTCGCACAGGACCGCGATGGGCAGCGGGAAGGCGAACGACGACATCAGGTCGACCGCCTCGGTCTTGCCGCACGCGGCGAGGAGGCCCTCGGCGATCGCGGTGACCTTCGGCCTCATCTCCTCCACCCGCCGGGGGGTGAAGCCGCTGCGCAGGACCCGGCGCAGCCGCGTGTGCCGGGGCGGGTCCGAGTTCAGGACGTTGTCGTCGAGCGCGTCGAAGAAGCTGCCGTACACGGCGTGGTAGGTGTCGATCGCCCCGCGCATGTCCTTGCTGAAACGCGGGTCCGACAGGGCGTCCCGGGCGTCCTCGTAGCGGGTGATGAGATAGGTGTCGACCCCGTGCGCGGGCGTCAGCCGGCACACCGGGGCCTGCTCGCGCAGTGCGGCGTAGACGGGATGGGGGCACGCCCGGTACTCGGGCGCGCCCCTGGACACGGCCGACACGAGGTCGTGCAGCGCACCGTGGTCGTCCGGTGCCGCGTGGTCCTGCGTCATGTTCCGCACCCTCCGTGCCACTCGACTTCTGCGGACACACGGGTTCCCTGTGGGAGTCGGACGCGAAACCACCGTTGGCTCGATGGGGTGAGCCGTTCGCGGCCCGCCGGGGGCTGTCCGCCACGGCCCGCCGTCACCCGGGCGGCGGTCAGCCGACCTGTCGCACGGTGTGGCGGGCAGCAGGCAGGCGGGACAGGCTGCTGGTGACGCCAGCCCGTCCCAAGGAGTCCGAACATGGCCCGAAGCCTCACCCCGGTCCTCACGATCGCCGCCTCGCTGACCCTGGCGCTCGCCGCCGCTCCGGCGGCGGGAGCCGACGCCGGCAAGGGCGCGGCCGCCCGCGCGATCACGTACGAGGCGACCGCCAGGTTCCAGCACCACGCCAACGCGGTGAAGGCGGGCTACGTGCCGGACAAGTACTGCGTCGTCAACAAGGAGGGCCCGGGGGCGCTCGGCTACCCAAACTTCAACCACACGCTGGACAACTCCGTCGACCCGGCGAAGCCCGCCGCGCTGTTCTACGAGGACGACGGGCGCGGCGGCAAGCGCCTGGTGGGGGTCCAGTGGCTGGTCTACGACCGGGACCAGAACCCGGCGACGGACGACGACCGGCCCAGCCTGTTCGGCAGAGCCTTCGAGGGACCGCAGCGCGGCCACTTCCCCGGCCAGCCGGTGCACTACGCGCTGCACCTGTGGCTGTGGAAGAAGAACCCCCTGGGCGCCTTCGAGACGTACAACCCGGCGGTGACCTGCCGGCCCGGCACCACCCGCCCGCCCAAATAGCCCGCCGGCACACCGGCGCGGCACGGGCACCCGGCGCACGGGCACCCCGGCGGCACGGGCACACCGGCGCCGCCGGCACACCGGGGCAGGCCCGTGCGGGCCCGCCCCGGTACGCCGCGACGCGGGTCTCAGGCCGAGACGGGCGAGCTGTCCCGGCGGACCGCGTCGAGCAGGAGGTTCGCGGCCACCGTCGTCCCGTCGGTGCGGATCGAGGCGGCCACGGCCCCGGCCCGGGCGCGGGTCTCGGGGGCCAGCGCGGTCCTGAGCGCGGCCGACAGGGACGCGACGGTCGGAGTCGGACCGTCGTGTGCCGCCCCGATGCCCAGCTCGGCCACCCGGCGGGCCCAGTACGGCTGGTCCACGATCTGGGGCACCAGCACCTGGGGCGCGCCCGCCCGGGCGGCCGTCGTCGTCGTGCCCGCGCCGCCGTGGTGCACCACGGCGGCCACCCGGCCGAACAGCGCCTGCTGGTTGACCTCGCCCACGGCGAAGCAGTCGTCCCGGCCGTCGGTGAGGGCCAGCTCCGCCCAGCCGCGCCCGACGAGTACGCGCCGGCCCTGTGCGCGGACCGCTTCGACGGCCACCCGGGCGATGTCCGGAGACGTGCGCATCGGCATACTGCCGAAGCCCACGTACACCGGCGCCGGACCCGAGTCCAGGAACGCCGCCAGCTTGGCCGGCAGCGGGCGCTCGTCCGGCAGGATCCACGCGCCGGTCTGGACGACGTCGAGATCGGTCATCGCCTGCCACGGGCCCAGGACCGGGTCCGCCGCCAGCCACGGCCGGGCGGTGAAGACGTGGTCGCGGACATCGTCCACCGGCGGCAGGCCGATCGACGCCCGGTGGGAGTTGAGCGGCTCCGCGTACAGCGCGTTCACGCGCTCGGCGTCCAGGTCCCACAGCGCCCGGTTGTCGGTCACCTCCGGCGGCGACGGCCGGCCGGGCCGCAGCGACGGCCGGTAGTGCGGCGACGGCAGTTCGAAGGGGTGGAAGCAGGCGTACACGTAGCGGATGCCCAGCTTCTCGGCCACCGACCGCACACCGGCGGGTATCAGGCCGGACGCCACCACCACGTCACAGCCCTCGGCCGCGGCGGCGATCGTGCCGAAGTGCGCGGCGACCAGCTCGGCCGCACGCTGCGGCGCGCCCCCCGCCGGCGGAGCCGCCGCCCCGGTCACCAGCGCCCGCACCGACGGCCCGAACGGCACCAGTTCCACCCCGGCGCCGGCCAGCAGCCTCGCGAACTCCTCGTCCGGCGGCGCGCACACCCTTACGTCGACGCCGAGTTCACGTAACCGCACCGCGAGTCCCACCAGTGGTTCGACATCGCCACGCGACCCGTAGGTAGACAACAACACGCGCATTTCCGGGACTCCCATTTCTGCAGGTACTGGCCTTCGGCCTCGGCCAGTGATTCTGCAACACGCCCCGGGCGGGCGGCGGGTCAGACCGCCTTGAGGGCGGCCGCGCCGAAGGAGACGTCGAATCGGTCGCACCAGACGGAGACGCTGGAGTACTCGGCCAGGTCCAGCGCGGCCGGGATCTCGTAGTTCTGGTCGCCCTTGTTGCCCTTGAGCTTGCCGAGGCTCACGTGCTTGCCGTCGTCGAACACCTGCCACCCCGCGGTGCCCTCCTTCACCGGCGCGTCGGTGATCAACACGCGCAGGTCGGGGCCGTTGCTCGTGTCGAGGTCCTCCAGCCGGAGGGTGTGGGAGCCGTCGGGGAGCCGGATCAGCTTCACGGTGCCCGTGGTCGCGTGCTCGTGGCTGATGAACGTGCCCTCGGCCACGGTCCTCGGCGCCGCCGAGGTGGGGGAGGGACCGGCCGGCGCCGCCGCCGGGAGCGCCTCGCGGACGGTGTCGTCCTGCCACAGCTTCCACGGCTGGAACCAGTACAGGCCGGCGCCCATCGCCAGCGTCGCGAGGACCAGGATCCCGGCGAGCCTCCGGCCGCCCCACTTCTTCGTTGCCACTGCCTGTCCTCTCCACACGGAACCGTTCCCCCGCATTCAAGGGCACCCGCACCGCCGGGACCAGGCCTTTCCCGATGACGAAAGTCTTACGGCGCTCCCGGCGCTCCCGGTGCTCCCGGCGCTCTTGGGCCGCTCCCGGCGCGCAGGGGCCGCGGCATCCCGCACCCGTGCGGCGATACTGGCGCCATGCCGAAGACCCCGCCGCGGTCCGCGCACCCGGAACCCATAACGGCGGATCCGCCGCACCCGGCGGACCGTCCGCTGCTCACCCAGTCCTGGCTGGACCTGGCCTTCCTGCACTGGGCCGTCGACCCCGCCGACGTCGCCCCGCTGCTCCCGCCCGGCACCGTGCCCGACACGCTGGACGGGGTCACGTACGTCGGCCTCGTCGCCTTCCGCATGCACAAGGTCGGATGGTTCCACCTCCCCGGAGTCCCCTACCTCGGCAGCTTCCCCGAGACCAACGTCCGCCTCTACTCCGTGGACGCGCACGGCCGCCGCGGCGTGGTCTTCCGCTCGCTCGACGCCGCCCGCCTGATTCCCGTGGCCGTCGCGCGGTCCGTGTTCCGCCTCCCGTACGCCTGGTCGCGCATGGCGGTCCGCCACGACGGGGACACCGTGACGTACACCAGCACCCGGCGCCTGCCCGGGCCCCGGGGCGCGCACTGCAGGGTCTCCGTGCGCGTCGGCGAGCGGATCGGGCACCCCACGGCGCTCGAACACTTCCTCACCGCCCGCTGGGGCATGCACAGCACCTTCTTCGGACGGCCGCTCTACCTCCCGAACACCCACCCCCGGTGGCCCCTGCACCGCGCCGAACTCCTCGACTGCGACGAAAACCTGGTCGCGGCCGCGGGCCTGCCCGCCCCGGCCGGCCCGCCGGCGAGCGTCCTCTACTCGCCCGGCGTCCCCGTCCGCTTCGGCCCCCCACCCCGCCGCCCCGGCGGCCTCCCCACCCCGTGACCCCCTCGGCCTGACCGGTGGGTGCCCGCTGAGCTGCGCATTTAATGGGTAGGGCGGGCTCGCACACGTGCTCTAGGGTCTGCTTGTCCATCAGACAACAGGAGTGTGCATGTCCGTAAGAAATGCGGCCGCGCTTGCGCTGGCCGGCGCGCTGGCCGCTTCGGCGGTCGTCGCGCTGGCACCGGCAGCAGCCGCGTCAGGGCCGACGGCGAGCGTCACGAACGCGGGGGAGACGTTCGGCGGCGCGAAGGCCTGGACCCAGGTTTCCAAGAAGTCTCCGAACCGCACGGCCTGGAAGTCCGCGGAGGCTCTGCGGACCGGCAGCGAGGGTCGGGCCGAGGGCCTGCACCGCTCCTTCATCCGGCTCGACACCAGCGGCGTCAAGGGCGCTCCGGTCGCTCAGGCGACCTTGCGCATCCGCAACACCGGCTCCGGATCCTGCACCGCCACCCCGGTGGAGCTGTGGAGCACCGGCGCGATCTCGGCGAACACCACGTGGAACACGCAGCCCGCCCAGGGCATCAAGCTGGCCACGGTCACGGCAGCCAAGGGCCGCCCCGGCTGTGCGGCGGGCAACCTGGAGTTCGACGCCACGGCCCTGGTGAAGGAGGCCGCGGCGAAGCATCAGGCCGAGGTCACGATCGGCCTGTACGCCTCCGACGAAACCGACCCGACGGCGTGGAAGCGCTTCGACGCCCGCACCGCGGTGCTGGAGACCAGGACCGAGGCCGCGCCCACGGTCTCGGACCCGGGCACCTCCCCGGCCACCGCGTGCACCGGCGGACTGGTCGGAAACACCCCGCTGAGCCTTTTCGCCACGGTCGACAGCCCGGAGGCGGGCAACCTCACCGCGGAGTTCCAGGTCTTCCGCCCGGGCCAGAGCGCCCCGCTGCTGACCCAGGCGATCCCGGCCCTCAAGGGCAAGGCCGCGACCTGGTCGATTCCCGACGCGGACCTGCCCACCGGGGACTACACCTGGAACGTCCGTGGTGTGAACGCCGCAGGACAGACCTCCGCCTGGTCCCAGACCTGCGCGTTCTCCGTAGACCGGACGCGGCCGCAGGCACCGCCGGTGATCAGCTCGGTCCAGTTCCCCGATGCGTCGAACGGGGTGCCCGCGCAGACCGGCAACGCCCGTACGCCCGGCACCTTCACCTTCGCCGCCGGCGGAGTCGAAGTCGTCTCCGAGATCGTCTACTGGACGGACTGGGACTCCCGCCGGGTGTCGGTGGCGCCGGGCGCCGCCGTGACGCTCGTTCCGCCGACCGCGGGCCCGCACACGGTCCGGGCGCAGAGCCTGGACAAGGCAGGCAACGTGTCCGACACCGCCACGTACTCCTTCTTCGCCAAGGGCAGCCCGGCTCCGGACGCCTCCGGCGACCTGAACGGTGACGGGCACCGCGACCTCTGGACCGTGGACCCCGCGAACCGCCTCCAGTTCCGCGCCGGCAAGGGCGACGGCACCTTCGCCGCCCCGGTGGACGGCGGTCTCACCCTCGCTGCCGGCGCGCAGGCCGTCGCCAGCGGTGACTGGACCGGCGACGGCTACAACGACCTGGTGGTGCTGGAACACAACGACGTCACGCGGACCAAGATGCTGTGGACGTACACCAATGACGGGCTGGGGAAGGTCACGGAGGCCAGCCGGTCCTCCCTGACGGTCACCTGCCCGGTGCAGGACCCGGAGCAGGGCTGCGAGACCGCCGACGACCACTGGTTCAACGCCCAGCAGATCGCCGCCGCAGGCGATGTCGACGGTGACGGCGGGCCGGACCTGCTCGTCAGGCAGGGCTCGGAACTCTGGCTGTACTACGGCGGTTTCCCGTACCTGGACAACACCCCTCCCGTCCTGGTCGGCGGGACCGGCTGGGACTCGGTCACCGTCGTCGCCCCCGGCGACGTAAACGGTGACGGCGCGGCCGACCTCTGGCTGCGCGAGGACGCCACGGGTGACGTCTTCGCCGTCGCGGGGGCCAAGGGCGCCGACGGCAAGCTCGTACCCGCCAGTTGGAGCGCCGCCCGGACCAAGATCGCCTCGGGAATCGCCAGTGCGGCCCACCCGGTCCTCGGCTCGACCGGCGACCTCACGGGCGACGGCCTGACGGACCTGTGGTCCGTCGCCGCCGACGGCCGGCCCGTGCTGTTCCGCGGTACGGCCAGCGGCATCGACGCCACCCCGGTGGTCCTCGGCTGACCGTCGACGGACAGGTGGAAGGGCCCTCGGCCGCCGCGGCGACCGGGGGCCCTTCCCCGCGCGGCGGTCTGCCGCTCGGGCAACCCGCCGACACCGGGCCGGGCTTGGTGCCGTGGGCGGCATACTCGACGCATGTCCACGCCAAGACGATCCCTTTTCCTCCAGGCCTTCAGGATGCCGGCGGTGGTCCTCGCCCTCGCCGGCTTCGCCCTGGTCCTCTACGAGGCGATGCGGGGGGTGGGGTATCCGGGCTGGGTGTACCCGGCGGCGATCGCCGTCATGCTGGTCGTCCTCGGGGCGGAGTGGCTCCTGCGCGGTTCCGCGGTGCCGGGCCGGCAGGGTGGGGGTTCGGCCGGGCGGACAACCGGTGGGCGACCTGCGGCTGTGGGCCGGATGGACGTGCAACTGATCGTCGTGTTCGCGCTCTTGGCGTGGTTCGCGATGCGCAACGTCCTCGATGGCTACGAGAGCAGCGGCCGCCTCGGTCCGCAGGACGCGCCCGACCTCCTCGTGGCCGGAGGTGCGCTCTCGGCGTTCCTGACGGCCGTGAGCCTGGCGGTGTCGCGGGTGCTGCGCGCCGAGGGCGCCCAGCGCCACGCGAGGGGGCAGGGGGCGCAGGCCGAGTACGAGGGCCAGGCGGCGGCGATCCGGGCCGAGGCGGAGGGCAGGGCGGCGCAGGTCACCGCGGAGTACGAGGGCCGGGCCGCCCTGATGAGGGCCGAGGCCGAGCGCCTGAGGGCCGAGGCGGAGTACCTGCGCGCGGAGAAGGGCCTCGAACCCCTTCCGGGACCAGGCCCCGATCCGGCGGGACCGCCGGCCGTCGAGCCCGGGCCGGGTCCCCACGGGTCACCCGGCGCGGGACCGCCCGCGCCCCCTCGCGAGCCGGGTGACGACGGAACGCCCTGAAGCGCACGTCGGACCGCGCCGGCCACGCCTGACCGTGGCCGCCTTCACCAGCGGCGGCCCCTGCGGCCGGGACCTGCCCGTACCTCGGTCACACCGAGGCCTCCCGCACCCGCTCCGAAGGCGGACCGGCGGCCCGGTGGATGGGGCGGCGGGATCCGGTCAGCGGCAGGCCGGTGCCGCCGCGCCGGGCCGCGACGATCTCGGCGGCGATCGACAGGGCCGTCTCCTCGGGCGTACGGGCGCCCAGGTCGAGGCCGATCGGTGACCTCAGCCCGGCCAGTTCGCGCTCGCCGAGGCCGGCTTCGCGCAGCCGCCGGTCGCGGTCCGCGTGGGTGCGGCGCGAGCCCATCGCGCCGACGTACGCGACCCGCATGCGCAGGGCCGCCTCGAGGAGCGGCACGTCGAACTTGGTGTCATGGGTGAGCACGCACAGGACCGTCCGCTCGTCGGTGGCCGTGCGCCGCAGGTAGCGGTGGGGCCAGTCGACCACGACCTCGTCCGCCTCGGGGAAGCGGGCACGCGTGGCGAAGACGGGCCGGGCATCGCAGACGGTCACGTGGAATCCCAGGAACCGGCCCGCGCGGACGAGTGCGGCGGCGAAGTCGATCGCGCCGAAGACGATCATGCGGGCCGGTGGTACGCGCACCTCGACGAGGAGTGTGAGCCCGCCGGGGCAGCCCGAGCCGTCCTCCGGGACCTCGACCGTGCCGGTGTGGCCGAGGTCCAGCATGGCCCCGGCCTCGGCCACCGCCCTCCGGTCGAGCGGCGTCCCGTCGTGGCCCGCCCCGTTGTGGGCCCTCACCTCGTGGGCCGTCCCGTCCCGCGCCGCCCCGCCCGCTGCCGGCCCGCCGCCGAGACCGCCGTCGTACGAGCCGTCCGGGCGGACCAGCAGCGACCGGCCCGGGAACCCGGCCGGCCCGCGTACCACCCGGACGAGCGCCGCCGGCCGGGCGCGGGCGGCCTCCGACACGGCCGCCGCGATCACCGGCCGGGCGGGGGCGTCGGCGCGGACCGGGGTCACCAGGACGTCGATGACCCCGCCGCAGGTGAGGCCGACCGCGAAGGCGTCCTCGTCGCTGTAGCCGAACCGTTCGAGGACCGTCGTGCCGTCGGCGAGCGCCTGGAGGCAGAGGTCGTACACCGCTCCCTCCACGCAGCCGCCGGAGACCGAGCCGATCACGGCGCCGCCCCCGTCGACGGCGAGGGCGGCGCCCGGGCCGCGCGGCGCGCTGCCGCTCGTCCCCACGACGGTGGCGACGGCGAAGTCCCGCCCCTCACCGATCCAGCGGTCCAACTCCACCGCGATGTCAAGCATGTTCGGGGCTGATCCCCGCGGACAGGACGCGGTCGGGCCGGATCGGCAGGTGGCGGTGGCGTACGCCGGTCGCGTGCCAGACGGCGTTGGCGACCGCCGCCGCGGCGCCCACGATGCCGAGCTCGCCGATGCCCTTGATGTTGATCGGGTCGTCCTCGTCCCGTTCGGCCGGCAGCCAGTCCGCCTCGATGTGCGGGACATCGGCGTGGGCCGCCACGTGGTAGCCGGCGAGGTCGGCGCCGACGTGGGCGCCCGAGGCCCGGTCCCGGACCGCCTCCTCGTGCAGGGCCATGGAGATGCCCCAGGTCATGCCGCCGACGAACTGGCCCCGTGCGGTCAGCGGATTGACGATCCGCCCCGCCGAGAAGATTCCGAGCATCCGGCGCACGCGGACCTCGCCGGTGCCGACGTCGACGGCCACCTCGGCGAACTGCGCGCCGTAGGAGTGCCGTTCCTTCGGCGGCAGGGCGACGATGGCGGCCGTGGAGTCGGCGCGGGCGGTGACGCCCTCCGGCGGGATGACGAGGCTGCCGGCGAGCCGCTCGCGCAGCTCCGCCACCGCCGCGGTGATCGCCCAGGCCCAGGAGCTGGTGCCCATGGAGCCGCCCGCGATCATCGCCGGCCCGAAGTCGCTGTCCCCGATCAGCACGCGGACGCGGTCCGGGGCCACCTCCAGGGCGTCCGCGGCGATCAGGGTGAGCGCGGTCCGGGCGCCGGTTCCGATGTCCGCCGCCGAGATCCGGATGGTGAAGGTGCCGTCCGCCTCGGCGGTCGCCGCCGCCGTGGAGGGGGCGGTCCCGGCGTGGTAGGAGGCGGACGCCGTGCCGGTGCCGAGCAGCCACCGGCCGTCGCGGCGCAGGCCGGGACGCGGATCGCGGTCGGCCCAGCCGAACCTGCGGGCCCCCTCCCGGAAGCAGGCGACCAGCGTGCGGCCGGCGAAGGGGAGTCCGGACACCGGACCCGCCCCGGGCTCGTTGCGGGCGCGCAGCTCGATCGGATCGACGCCGCACTTCGCGGCGAGCTCGTCGAGCGCCGACTCCAGGGCGAACGACCCCGGTGCGGCGCCCGGCGCGCGCATGAAGGTCGGGCTCGGCACGTCCAGCCGTACGATCCGGTGCGCGGTGTGATGGGCGTCGGCGTCGTACAGCACCCGGCCCGGCATGGCGCTCGGCTCGAGGTACTCGTGCACGGTGGAGGTGAGGTTCAGGGCGTCGTGGCCCAGTGCGCGCAGCCGCCCGTCGGCGTCGGCACCGAGCCTGATCCGCTGCGCCGTGGGGCTGCGGTAGCCGGCGAGGGAGAACATCTGGCGGCGGGTCAGGACCACCCGGACCGGGCGCTGCAGGACGGTCGCGGCCATCACGGCGGCCACCTGGTGGGCGCGCACGCTCTTGGAGCCGAAGCCGCCGCCGATGTGCTCGGAGCGCACCCGCACCGATGCCGGGTCGAGCGAGAACAGGCCGGCGAGTTCGCCCTGCACCCATACGGCGCCCTGGTTGGAGTCGACGACCTCGAGCCGGCCGGCCTCCCAGCGGGCCGTCGCGGCGTGCGGCTCCAGCGGGCTGTGGTGTTCCTCGGGCGTGGTGTAGCGGGCGTCCACGACGACGGCGGACCGGGCGAGTTCGGCCTCGAGGTCGCCCTTGGAGGTCTGTGCCGCGGCGTGCGGTTCGTCCGAGGCGGCGTACGTACCGGGCCGGTCGGCGTGGAAGTCGGTGTCGTGCGGCTCCTCGTCGTACTCCACCACGAGCGCCTCCGCCGCCTCCCTGGCCTGCTCGGAGGTCTCGGCGACCACCAGCGCCACGGGCCAGCCCGCGTGCGGTACGCGGTCGTGCTGGAACAGGGCGATGGAGACGTCGGGTCGCATCCCCATGAGACCCGGGTAGCCGGTCTCCAGCCGCGGGGCGTTCCCGTGGTGCAGCACCGTGAGGACGCCGGGCATGGCCAGGACGGCGTCCGTGTCCACCGAGCGGACGCGTCCGCGGGCCGTGGTGGACAACGCCAGCCATCCGTGGGCGAGTGCGGCGAAGGGGATCTCTCCCGCGTACCGTGCGGCCCCGGTGACCTTGTCGCGTCCCTCGACGCGGGTGTGCGCGGTGCCGACGGAGCCCTGCAAGGGGGTGACGGTGGTCATCGGGCGTCCTCCTCGGCGAGTTCGGTCAGTACGGCCACCATGAGGTTGCGCATCAGGGTCACCTTGTATCCGTTGTGGGGCAGCGGTCGCGCGGCGGCGAGCTCGGCGTCCGCGGCGGCCGCGAAGGTACGGGCGTCGGCCGGTGCGCCGGTCAGCACCCGCTCCGCCTCCCGGGCCCGCCACGGCCGCGAGGCGACGGCTCCCAGAGCCATGCGCACGTCGCGTACCACCCCTGCCTCCACTTCGAGCGCGGCGGCGACCGAGCCGATCGCGAAGGCGTACGAGGCGCGTTCGCGCACCTTGCGGTAGCGCGAGGTCGCGGCGACCGGGGCGGGCGGCAGGGTGACACCGGTGATCAGCGCGCCCGGCGGCAGGGCGGTCTCCCGGTGCGGGGTGCGGCCCACGGGGAGGAAGAAGTCGGCGAGCGGCAGCTCGCCGGGCCCGTCGGCGGTCTCGAACGACACGACCGCGTCGAAGGCGGTGAGGGCCACGCCCATGTCGGACGGGTGGACGGCCACGCAGTGGCCGGAGGCGCCCAGGATCGCGGCGTTGTGGTGCTCACCGGCGATGGCCGGGCAACCGCTGCCCGTAGAACGCTTGTTGCAGGGCTGGGTCACGTCGGCGAAGTAGCCGCAGCGGGTGCGCTGGAGCAGGTTTCCGCCGAGGGTGGCCATGTTGCGCAGCTGTCCGGAGGCGCCGGCGAGCACGGCCTGGGCCAGGGCGGGGTAGCGGCGGCGGACCTCGGGATGGGCGGCGAGGTCGCTGTTGGTGACGGTCGCGCCGATGCGCAGGCCGCCGCCCGCGGTCGGTTCGATGTGCTGGAGCGGCAGTTCGCGCACGTCGACGAGGTGCGCGGGACGTTCCACGCCGGTCTTCATCAGATCGACGAGGTTGGTGCCGCCGCCGAGCACGCGCGCGTCCGGGTCGGCTTCGAGCAGTGCGACCGCACCCGCGACGTCATGGGCGCGCTGGTAGCCGAACTCCCTCATGCCGCCGCCTCCTCGTCGGCCGCTGCCGCCCCGGCTCCGGCCGTGGCGGCCTGGGCCACCGCCTGCACGATCGACACGTACGCCCCGCACCGGCACAGGTTGCCGCTCATCCGCTCCCGGATCTCCTCGGCGGTCAGCGGCGGCGGCCCCGCTTCGGGCCGTACGTCCCCGGTGACCGCGCTCGGCCAGCCTGCGGCATGCTCCTGGATCACCGCGACGGCCGAACAGATCTGACCGGGTGTGCAGTAGCCGCACTGGAACCCGTCGAAGTCGAGGAACGCCTGCTGTACGGGGTGCAGCCGGTCGCCGTCGGCCATGCCCTCGATGGTGGTGATCTCGCGTCCCTCGGCCGCCACGGCGAGTTGGAGGCAGGAGACCGTCCGGCGGTCGTCGAGCAGGACGGTGCAGGCGCCGCACTGCCCCTGGTCGCAGCCCTTCTTGGTGCCGGTCAGGTCGAGTCGCTCGCGCAGGGCGTCGAGCAGGGTGGTGCGGTGGTCGACGGAGAGCGGGTATTTCTCGCCGTTGACGCTCAGGACGATGGCGCTGGACGTCGATGCGACCATGATCAGCCTTCTTTCGCGGATCCGGGGCACGCCGAGGCGGGACCCTGCGGGCGGTGAAGAGATGGCGCTGTACGTGGCGGTGCCGGCTCGGGAGAGGGCAGGATGCGGGGAACGGGGCGTCGGCCGCGCTCGCGGTGGCGGTCCCCGTCGGCCGCGTCCACGGCTAAGGTGGAATCAACCGGACAATTGTCCGTTACTCGAGAACGTACCGGACAGCTGTCCGGTTAGCAAGGCCGGGTCCGTCGGCGTACCCGCGAGGAGGACGAGTGCAGGAGAAGAGAAGCGCTCCCGTTCGCTCGGACGCGCAACGGAACCGCGAGCGCATCCTGGAAGTGGCACTGGCCGAGTTGACCTGCTCCGCCGACGTCCCGCTGAGCGCCATCGCCAAGAAGGCGGGCGTGGGCCAGGGCACCTTCTACCGCAACTTCCCCAACCGCGAATCCCTCGTCTTCGAGATCTTCCGCCACGAGATGCGGCAGGTCGCGGACTCCGCCGCCCACCTGGTCGCGACCCGGCCGCCGGACCAGGCCCTGCGGGAGTGGATGGACGGCCTCGCCCGGTTCGCGATGGCCAAGGCGGGCCTGGCGGACGCGATCCGCCAGGCGGCCAGCGCACCGGGCGGCCCCGCGAAGCCGGGACACGAGCCGCTCACCTCCGCGGCCGACCTGCTGCTGCGCGCCTGCGAGCAGGCCGGCGCCATCCGTCCCGGAGTGAGCGCGGACGACTTCATCCTCGCCATCGCGGGCCTCTGGCTGATCGACCCCCACGGAGACTGGCAGCCCCGCGCCACCTGGCTCCTCGACCTCGTCATGGACGGCCTGCGCGCGGGAGCGCCCGGCTAGTGCTGTGACCGCAAAGGTTCACCGGGTCGCGACGCCCGGCACGGCACCTCGCTGCGTTGTCGGACCGCGCACGTACGTCCAGTACGAGCCGTGGCCCTCCGCCTTGCGATGCACCGCACCGGACGCCGCGCCCCGGCAAACCTTTCCGGCCACAGCACTAGCGCCGGCGGGGCTCACGGAACGCCGCCGGGGAGCGGTCACGGAGGCGGGGGCCGAGGTCCGCGACGCGGGCCGGGGTCAGCCGTCCGGTGCCGCCGGCGCCGTCGGGAGGATCCGCCCGTCCGCGGATCATCCGCCGTCGGGGGTGGACTCCGTCGACTTCAGGGCTTCCTCCGACCGCTTCTGCATCTCCTCCGCGGGAACGTCCTCGACGTGCGTGGCGACGCTCCAGCGGTGGCCGAACGGGTCGAGGAACTGGCCGGTGCGGTCACCGTAGAACTCGTCCCTCACCGGCCGCAGTTCGGTGGCGCCCCGGGCGAGGGCCGCGGCGAAGACGGTGTCGACGTCCTCGACGTACACGTGCAGGGTGACGGGCGTGCCGCCCACCGACTTCGGCGAACGGAACCCCATCTCCGGGTACTCGTCAGCGAGCATGACGACCGAGTTGCCGAGCTCCAGCTCGGCGTGGCCGATCTTGCCTCCCGGCGCGGGCATCCTCATCAGCTCGCGTGCGCCGAGCACGGCGACGTAGAAGTCGATCGCGGCCGCGGCTCCGTCGGTACAGAGGTACGGAGTGACGCGCGGATATCCCTCGGGAACGGGCTGGACGGCCACCGGGCTCCCGCCTTTCCGGACAGTGACGGCCCCTTGCGACCGCCGCCTGCCCCACAGATATCCCGAAGCCTCGGCCCGGCCGCCCGCGCCGCGCGGCAGCCGGGCCGCGGTTGCCCCGAAGGGCCGGTCGGCCGTGCGCGGCACGCGGCCCGACGGGTCCGCGGCCGGCGCGCCGCCCGCTACCGGTATTCCACGGTCAGGGTCGCCCGCGCGTCCCTGTTGACGAAGAGGTACGCCGTGGCCGCCGGGTTCTGGTCGAACCGGAGGCGGACCTGGGTGCGCCCGGAGCGGTTGACCGCGGACAGGCCCGCCGCCGACAGGTCGCCGGAGGCCTTGCTCCCCGAGGCGAAGGCGCCGATGTCGGCGGCCCCGGCGGCGGTCGTGGCCGCGGCCCAGTCACCGGGCTCCACCGTGCAGCCGCCGAGGCAGCCCGTGTGGACGTCGACGAGGAGCCGGTTGCCGGCGGGCACGGCCCACGGGTCGCCGGAACCGCTGCTCCTCGTCAGGGTCACCCAGGCCCGGGTGATCTCCTTCCCGGCGGGGACGGCGCCGGTGTCGAAGGACAGGACGCTCCGGTTGGTCCGGCCGTCGGTGCCGCGCCCCAGCGCCAGCCCGTAGGTGTCCTCCAGGGTGCCGACCGCCGGCCCGGAGCCGTCGCCCGCCGCCTTGATGTAGCCGTCCTCGGCATCCAGGCTGGGCAGGGTGAGCCGGCCCGTGGGCGGCGGCGTCGGGCCGGCGCCGCCGAGGGCCTTGACCATGCCCATGATGGTCTCGATCTGCTTGCCGCCGTGCCGCGCGTACGCGGGGTCGCCGAGGTAGCCCCACCAGTTCCAGCAGCCGTTGGGGTTGTCGAGGGTCGTGGTCGGGACGGCCTGCGGGTACAGGACGATCAGGTCGTTGGTGTCGGCGTACTCGTTGAGATAGGCCTTGTCGATGAACCGGGTGCCGAAGCCCTGGTACGAGTAGCCCTGCTTGCAGCCGTGGAGCGTGACGACCACCTTGCAGGCCGCGCCGTTCGCGCAGCTCGTGGGGACGTAGACGAAGCCGTTCTCGTCCATGGAGATCGGCTTCGCGGCGCCGCCGGGCGCGTACCTGTTCTGGTCGAACCGGATCAGGCGTCCGCCCGGCGCGGCCGCGGGTGCGCTGACCGGGCCGAGGAGGTGCCCCAGGAACTCTCGCTCGGCGTCGAAACCGCAGTTGTTGAGCCACGGGCTGGCGGTGACCGTGCACGCGTTCGGCCCGAGCGGGGTGATCCAGGCATGGCCCGCGGCGGTGCTCTTGTTGTAGAGCACGTCGGCGCCGAAGTGCCGGTAGTAGTCGTCGAGCGCGGTGGACACGGGGCGTTCGACGGTCGAGTCGTTGGCGCCGCTGAAGACGTAGACCGGGTCGCCGCGCAGCCCGGCCGCGTCATCGATGACGCCCTGCGCCGACCAGTTCGTGGTGGTCTGCTTCAGGGCGGCGAGCTGGAGGTCCTGGTAGACCTCCATACAGGCGTTCAGGGCCTTGCCCAGGTCATTCTGCGCACAGTACTGAGGCCCCGAGGCGAAGGCGGCCGACCCGTCGAACGTGCCGGAATACGCCACGTGCAACTGGGTCGCCATGTACCCGCCGGACGACACGCCGGCGCTGTAGACACCGTCGACGCGGTACCGCTCGAGCGCGCCGGCCACGGGCTCGGCGGCTGCCGCGCCTGCTCCGGCCGCCGCCGGTCCCGATCCGCCGGCGAGCACGCCGACGCCGAGCAGCAGGGCCGCGGCGGCCCCGCCGAGCCTTCCGAGAACTGGATGCATGCACCCTCCACTGCCGTGAACAGCCCATTGGTCCGGATGGCTGCGACGATAGCCACGGGCCGCGGCGCGTACGCACGGTGGCGGCGACCACAACAGGCCGCACAGGTGTGGCGGTTGCCGCCCTGGACGCCCTCCGGCCGGGCGACTCGCACATCCGCATACCGGGCATTTCCTCCCGCCATTCGTCACCCTGGGTCTGGCTGACGCCATCGGAGAGCTCCCTCTCTCCCACCCGCCCCCGACCGAAGGCGCCCACGATGACCGTGACCCCGTCCTATCCCGGCCCCCGCACGACGGCCGCAGCCACCACCCCCTTCGACGTGGGCCTGCCCGTGCTGCGCATCGTGCTCGGCGCGATCATGATCGTCCACGGAACGCAGAAGCTGTTCCGGTGGTTCGACGGGTTCGGCGTCAAGAGCACCGGCATGTTCTTCGCCAAGGCCGGCTACCCGGCGGGCGAGACCATGGCGGTGATCGCGGGCCTGACCGAGACGCTGGGCGGCCTGGGCCTGATCCTCGGCCTGTTCACCCCGCTGGCCGCCGCCGCCGTCGTCGGCATCATGATCAACGCCATCTCCGTCAAGTGGGTCGGCGCCGTGCTGGGCGTGGAGGGCGTCGAGTTCGAGTCCCTCATCGCCGCCGCGGCCGTCACCCTGGCCCTCACCGGCCCGGGCCGCTACGCCGTCGACAGCCTGCTGCCGGTCCTGCGCCACCACCGCGTCATCCACGGAGTCCTGGCCCTCCTGCTGGCCGTCGTCCTGGCGGTGGTGGTCCTGCTGCTGCGGGACTGACCCGGGGGTCCGTTCCCGCTCGGGGGAGCCCCCTGCCGTCGGCCCGGCCCCCGTGCGCGCCGGCCCGCGGGCGGTAGGCGCCGTACCGGGAACCCCGCAGCGGCCTGCCTCGTTCACCTGGGGTCCGCCGCCGCAGATCGGGAGCCTATGAGTACCGTGCCCGACACCCCGCCCCCCACCACCGTGCCCGCCCTCCCCCCGCTCACCGCCCAGGCGGAACGCCTGATCGGGCTCGGGGTGCACGAGCTCGCGGGGATGCCCGCCGACGAGCTGCGCGGGTTCGCCGAGGGTGCCGGCCGCGGGCACGGCGGCGCCCTGCTCGCCGTCCACCCGGACCGCGCCCCCGCTTCCGCCCTCGCACCGCTGCTGCGCCGCCAGGACAAGCCCGGCTTCGTCGTCTCCGACATGCCCGACGTCGACGGCTTCGCCCCCTGCGCCGTCGCACTGCCCGGGGCTCCCCTCTACCTCGTCACCGGCCTCGACCGGGGCGACCACATGGCCAACTGGAGTCCGTCCGAGGCGCTGCCCGCCCTCGCCGAAGCGGACCGCACCCCGCTGGTGCTCACCGAGGGCATCCACTGGCTGCTCCAGCAGCCGGCGGCGCTCGAGCGCAACCGCTGCTTCATGACCATCGGCTCCCGGCTCCGCAAGCCGAACGGCACCCTGGACGCCCGTACCCCGGCGATCTGGATCAGCAACGGCCTCGGGCGGGACGGCGGCGAGCGGCGCGACGCACCGAAGGTCGGCTGGTGCTGGTGGGGCAACCGCCACACCTGGCTGGGCTTCGCCTCCGCCACCGGCCGCGTGGACGAGGGGCGCTCCGGCCGGACCGGGTGAGGCCGCCCCCGGTTCCCCGCGCCGCTCAGGCGGTGGTGTCCGGGGCCGGGGCCGGCTTCGAGTGGAGGATCTCGCGCGCCTGGTCCGCGGCGCGGGCGATGCTCTCGGAGACGAAGTCGACGAACCGGGCGATGTTTTCGAGGCGGGCGGCGGCCGGACTGCCGGGGCCGAGCACGTCCACGCCCTGCCGGGCGATCTCCCCGAGGTGGGCGGTGGCGCGGGCGCCGGCCATCGTCGACTGGTAGAGCACGTCGTCGTCGACGACGTAGCGCTCGCGGCGGCGTTCGTCGCGCTCCCGCCGGATGAGGCCCTGGCCGTCGAGGAACGCGATCGCCTTGGAGACGGACGCCGGGCTGATCTGGAGGCGCGCGGCGAGTTCGGAGGCGGTGAGGCTGCCGGCGTCGGTGGTGTAGAGGCCGGCCAGCACCCGGGCCGTCATCCTGGGCAGGCCCGACTGCATGAAGACCGTGGCGAACACCTCCTCGTACTCGCGCACGGCCTCGGCGTCGCGTCCGTGGGCCTGCGGGGGCGTGTGGGGGTCCCGCGGGACGGGGCGCCTGCGCCGGTGGGCGCGCTGCCCGGTGGCGCGGTGGGCCAGGTCGGCGCGGTAGGACGTGGGGCCGCCGTTGCGCATCACCTCGCGCGTGACCGTCGAGGTGGGGCGGCCGAGACGCCTGGCGATCTCCGCGTAGGCGAGGTCGTCGGCCAGCCCCAGGGCGATCTGCTGGCGCTCCTGCTGGGTGAGCCTGCCTCCCGGCATCGGGGTCTCCTTCGCGGCCGCGGGTGGGTGAGGCCGCCAGCGTAGCGTTTATTCCGAGTTCATTGCAATGATCCGCGCCGGGATCGTTGCGTTGCGTTCACATCCCTTGCAACGAAAGAGGGCGTCTGCCTGTGATGTTGAAGGCCGAGCGCAACGATGGGGTGGTCGACTCACGAAAGGCAACGTAGCGTTTTTGATGCAGGAAACGAAGACCGCGAGGCGGCACCCGCGCCTCATACGTCGTACGACCTCAGCCACAGCTCCAGCGTCAGCACCAGCCACAGCTTGCCGCCCTGGCGGGGCAGGAGCGCGCCTCCGCCCTTCAGCCAGGTAAGGATCGTGTCCGGACGGAACAGTCCCCGATCCCGGGACCGGCTGCCGAGGAGGAGTTCGTGGCCGAGGTCGCGCAGCGGACCGGTCAGCCACTGCTGGACCGGCACCCGCATCCCGCTCTTGGGGCGGTCGACCACGGTGTCCGGCAGCAGGTCCCGTACGGCCTCCTTGAGGATCCACTTCTCGGCCGTCCCGCGCAGCTTGTACCCCGGCGGCGTGGCGAAGGCGTGATCGATGACCGACCGGTCGAAGAGCGGGGAGCGGCCCTCCACGCCCCGGGAGGAGGTGAGGCGCTCCACCTTCGTCAGGATGTGGTGCGCGCCCTTGGTCCGGAGGTTGCAGTGCAGCAGCCGGTTCAGGAGGTGCTCCATGGCGTACGGACCGCCGCCGCCCGCCCGCGGCAGCAGGTACGGCTCCACGTGCCGCTCCAGGCGCGGGGCGTCCCGCAGTGCCTCCAGGGCCGGCGCCGCCAGCAGGACCGGGAGGTCCGTCCAGCACTTGCGGTACGAGCGCAGGTACGCGGTCGCCCGGTCCTCGTCCCAGGGGGCGCCCGGCGTCCGGTGCATCTCCTGCACCAGCATCGGGAGGTTCTTGGGCCCGCCGAAGACGGGGTCGCCGCCCTCGCCGTTGAGGACCACGGAAGCACCGTCCGTGGCCGCGGCCTCGGCCAGCATCAGGTTCGGCACCGTCAGCGGGTCTCCGACCGGGCTGTCCAGCAGCGCCGCGGCCTCGGCCAGCCGCGCCGCGACCGCCGCCCCCGAGACGTTCAGGATCCGGTGCCGGGTGTGGCAGTGGGAGGCCACCAGACCGGAGTAGCCGAGCTCGTTCGGCAGGTCGTCGCCGAAGCTGATCGAGTACGTGTGCACGGGGTGCGAGTGGAGCTTCGCCGCCAGGGCCGTGACCAGGGAGCTGTCGATGCCGCCGGAGAGCAGCACCGCCGCAGGCTCCGCCACGGGCAGCCGGGCCGCCGTGGCCTGCTCCAACAGGGCGCGCAGGGCCAGGACATGGCCGGCGGGCCCGGCGGGGCCGGGGTCCTCGACGCGCTCCCGGGGCTCCCAGTGGACCGATTCGCCGACCCCGCCGTCGCGGGCCAGCCGCAGCACGCGTCCGGGCAGTACTTCGCGCACCCCGGTGAGAAGGGTCTCCTCGCCCGGCAGGTACGCGAAGGTGAGGAAGGAGCGCACCGCCGACAGGTTCACGGACGTGCCGAGCGCCGGCCAGCGGCGCAGCGTCCGGAGCGAGGTCGAGACGGCCCAGGCGCCTGCGGCCCGCGCGTAGAAGAGGGTGCGGGCGCCGACGTGGTCGCGGATCAGCACCAGGTCGGGGCCGTCCAGCACGGCGAGTACGAACATCCCCTCGGCGAGCGCCACTCCGGCCTCGCCCAGCAACGCCCAGCAGTGCAGCAGGAGTTCGGCGTCCGGGCAGTCGGGTGCCGGCGGCGGGGCAGCGGCCCGGGCCGCGAGGGCGGCGAGCAGCACCGGGCGGTTGTGGAGGGTGACCTCGCCGACCGCGGTGCGTCCGTGGGCCGTGAACGGGCCCGCGGCCCGCCCGGGTTCCCCGCTGAGGAGGCGCAGCGCGGCTCCCGGTACGTCCACGGGGACGGGCCCCGGCCCGGCGGCGCCCATCGCCTCCAGATGGGCGTGGGCCTGCCCGGTGGTGTCGGCCAGGCAGGCGGCGAAACGTGCCACGGACGGCTTCCCTTCCTCGTGCTCGCGTACTGCTCCGGGCCGGTGTTCCGCGCTCCGGCTCAGCCGAAGTCGTCGTCGCTCCAGGTGTCCACGTCGTCCCAGCCGGTCTCCCAGCTGTCGTCGCCCGAGTCCCCGTCCCCGCCGGCGTCCCCGCCCCCGCCGTCCCCGCCGGACCCCGACGAGGCCTGGCTCTGCTCCTGTTGGCGGCGCAGGGCCTCTTCCTCCTGCGGGGTCATGCTCAGCGGCGGCAGATGGGCGGCCGTGACGGCGAGGGCCGCCACCCCCAGTCCGGTGAGCAGCGCCCCCACCCGGCCGCCGAGGGAGCTCCGGTTGACGGTGACCCGCTCGCCGCGCGCCCAGACCGTGCGGCCGTACCCGATGTCCCGGGCGTAGGTGGCGGTGCCGTCGGCGAGGGTGCGCTTGACGACGCGGCCGCCGAGCAGCTCGTCGGTGCCCGAGCCGCCGCGGTTGTCGTGCCAGGTCACCAGGTGGGGGCGGCCGGGGCTACGGCTGCGCCACTCCTCGAGGCCGTCCTCGTACCTGCGGTGGACCGTGCCGTCGGCGAGGAGCTCGTCCGCGTAGCCGATCTCTTGGGGACGGATCATGGTGTGCGTACCTCGGGTGTTTGGAGGGGATCGCGGGGGCCGTTCACGCGGCGGGCCAGGTCATGAAGCCGGCGGCGCGCAGCCCGCTGAGCTCGCCCCACAGGGAGTCGCGGGGCGGCCGCGGGCCCCGGGCCAGGCGCAGCACCGTCCGTACGAGCGCGGCGGGCGGTACGGCGGCCACCTCGGCGAACCGGCCGCGCGCCAGCCAGGCGGCCTCGCGCGGCCGCAGGGCACCCGGCCAGTCGGCGCCCGCCGCCGGTGCCGGGCCGCGCCCCGAAGGCAGCCGCAGGGCGGCGGCGTGCCGCGGTACGAGTCCCAGCGAGCCGACCCGCACCCCGGGGACGGGGCCGAGTGCGGCCCGCACCCGGGCCGGGAGCCTCACACCCCCGGGGCTCGCGTCGTGCAGGACGTAGACCGTGGCGCCCTCCGCCCGGGCCAGGGCCGCCAGCAGGAGCGGGGCCAGGGGCAGCGCGTCGGGCGCCGCCAGGACGGGGCAGGCCGCCTCCAGGTGGACGTGGTTGGCGAGCAGCATCGCGGCGATCGAGCGGTCCTGGCAGAGCAGCAGGCGGGGGAGCCCGTAGTCGTACAGGTCCGGTTCGGACGGCCGGGACCGGGCGGGGTCTTCCGGGGGTGCCTCGGCGCCCGCCGGGGGAGCCGGGTCCGCCAGCAGGCCCGGTACGGCCTCCCGGCCGCGCCCGTGCAGCGCGCGGGTGAACGAGGTCAGGCGCAGCGCCGGCCGCGGACTGCCGGGGACGACACGGCGCAGCAGCGGCGCGGCCGGGCTGAGCACGCGGCAGGTCTCGTAGTACAGCTGGCGCTCCGTGAACCGCAGCCCGCCGGGGTCGCCCGCGCGGGCCGCCGCCACGCCGATGGCCAGGTCGAGGAGGCGGTCGCCGAAGGCGGGGCCCGCGGTGCTGTGGGACGGGGAGCCGATCCGGCTCGGCGTCCTCGTACGCGTGCTCATGGGGTCGCAGTGCCTTTCGTCGCGGGGGCTTCGGGCCAGGTCAGGAAGCCGTGCGCCGGGCCGGTGTCCAGGGGCCCCGAGGCCGCGGCCCGTTCCACGGCCTCCTCGACGACGGCGGCCAGCAGCGGCGGGGGGACGGCGGCGACGGGGCTCCAGAACCCCTGGGCCAGCCAGGCGGCGTCCTCCTCGGACAGGCCCGCCACGGCCCGCAGTTCCCCGGCGTCCACAGCCGGGGCGCGCCCGCCGGACGGAACGCGCCCGATGCGGTGGACGGCGCCCCTCCGCTGGCGGACCGCGGCCACCGGAAGCCCGGCGTCCACCACGGCCCGGTCCGGATGGGCGATGCGCAGCAGCGGTGCCAGCAGCGCGCCCAACGCGCTCGCGTCGTGCAGCACCACGACCGGCAGCCGGCCCGGAAGGTCCACGAGGGCGTCGTGGGCGGAGCCCGGGTCAGCCTCCACCAGCACCGCGCGCAGCCGCTCCGGCATGCCGTTGGCCTCGAGGAACACCGCGACGGCGGGGTCGGTGCACACGATCACGGCCCTGGGCCGGGGCGGCCGCGGTGCGCGGTGGCCGGGCCCGCGCCGCCCGTCGTCGACCACGCCCGGCGGGAGCGCCCCGTACACCGCCGACCACTCGCCCGTCATCAGCTGCCGGAAATGCTGCTCGGCGGGGTTCAGATACGAGCCCGCGGGCAGGGCCGGGTGGTACGGGAGGAGCCGGGGCGCCGCGATGAGGACGCCGACGGCGGCGGCCGCGGCCAGTACGGCGGGGGTTCCGCCGGTCAGGGCCCAGCACACGAGGAACCCGGCGCTGAGCGGCAGCGCCACGAGCCGGCGGATCCAGGGCCGGACCCCGCGCGCCTCACGCGCCGGCCAGGCACGGCTGGACGTCAGGCAGCGGTACCAGAGCTGGGTGACGGTCACCTCGAGCCGGCCGCGGTCGGTGAGGGAGTCCGCACAGCGGCGTATCCGCAGGTCGTGCATGCCGCGGCCGTGCACCTTGGGGTCGAGGGCGAAGCGGCGGCGACAGTGCGAGCACACCTGGCCGGTGCGCTCCCGGAGCTTCAGCGAGGTCGAGCAGTTCGGGCAGATCACCGCCCACCCGCCGCATCCGGGCCGCCGCCGGCAGCCCCGGGCCAGGTCATGAAGCCGACCTCCGCGGCGTCGCGCCGCTCGGGGTCGACGCTGCGGCCGATCCGCTCGGCGAGCCCGTCGACCACGGCGAGCAGCCGGGCCGGGGGCAGGCCGACGAGCGGGAACCGCCAGCCGCGCGCCAGCCACTTCAGCTCCTGTGCAGTGAACTGGCCGAGGGCGGCCAGCCGGTGCATCTCCTCCGGCGCGGGCTTCCGGGCGCGATCGCGGTACGGAACGGCCTTCGCCAGCCCCCGTACCGTGCGCAGCGACACTCCGGCGTCCACCACCCGGCGGCCGGGGAGGGTCTCGCGTAGCCGGTGCAGGAGCAGCTCACCGTGCGCGTCCGCGTCGCGGAGCACCAGGACCGGGGCGCGCTCCGGCAGGGCGGGGAGCAGGGGCGTGACCTGCTCGGGGCCCTGGACGAGGGCGATGCCGTGGCGTTCGGGCAGGCCGTCGGCGGCGAGGAAGGCGGCGATGGAGGCATCGGGGCAGACGAGCACCGCCGTCGGCGCAGGCGCGTTGGCCGGCCGCCGCGGCCAGGGGTGGCCGCCGTCGTCGACCAGGCCCGGCGGCAGGCTCCCGTACACCCGCAGCCATGCGGCGAGGGCCTCGGATCGGAAGGCCGCGCGGCTCATGGGCGGGATGCCGAGGCCCGCGCCCGTCTCCCGGGCGACCAGCACGCCGAGCGCGGCGGCCAGCAGGGCGCCGGCGGCGTACAGCATGTACGTCATCCCGCCCAAGACGCCCCAGAGGCCGAACAGCACACCGCCGAAGAGCGCCCAGCCCGCGCACCCGGGGGCGAAGGCGCTCGCCGTGAGCCGCCTGCGCGTGAGCGCGTACCACAACTGGCCCGGGGTGACCCGGATCCGGCCGTCGTCCGTGAGGCCGTCGGTGATCCGGCGCACCCGGAGGTCGCCGAGGCGCAGGGAGTTGGTCTTCGGGTCCAGTGCGTACGGCCGCTTGCAGCGGCCGCAGATATTGCCGGTGCGCTCCTTGCGGAGCAGGTCGCGTTCGCAGTGCGGGCAGATCATCTGCGGACCTCCAGCGCGGTCGCCACCCGGCGCAGCCGTGCGGCCAGCCGTTCGCGGACGGTGGTGGCGGCGATGCCGTGGAGCCGCTGGGCGCGCTCGATGTCGCGCAGCGCGGCGGCGAGGGCCCGGTAGTCCGTGGCGCTCGCCGGCGCGGTGGCGTGGGCGGCCGCCGCCGGGGCGAGCCCGGCCGCGCCGGGCCCCACCGCGCCGCGGATGCCCGCAGGGCCGGGCCGCGCGGCATCCGGGGCGGCACGCCGTTCGGCTTCCGCCGCAGTGATCGCGTAGTCCTCGTGGTCGATCCCGAACCCCGTGTTGGCGGCGAGGATCGTCAGCGGGGCCGCGCCCCGGTTCGCGAAGGAGTGCGGCATCATCTCCGGGATGCGGATCAACATGCCGGGTGCGAGCAGGACTTCGGTGACACGGTCGCGGTCCGCGTCGTAGAGACCGCAGGCGGCGTGGCCGAGGCTGAGGACGAAGTGCTCGCCGCCGTGCGCGTGCGGGGTGAAGGCACTGCGCGGCCCCACCACCCCGAGCTTCACGGTGGCGTTGGAGGGCCGCTCCGGCGAGGTGCCGGCGTCGCCCACGAGGTAGTGCGCGAACTGCCCGTCGTCGATGAACCGGAGGAACTCCCGCTCCGGCCCCAGCTCCCGGGACCCCTCCCGGTCGGCCAGCAGGATGCCGCCGTCCGGCCTGAGGTGGTAGAGCTCCACTCCGCCCGGCAGTCCGCGCCCGGTCGGCTCCGGCCCGTCCCCGGACCTCGCGCGCGGTCCGGGTGTGCGGTCGTACGGTCGTGCGGCCATCGCGCCTCCCCCTGACGCCCCGCGGTGCGCTCCGGGCGCCCCGCGTCCGCATCGTAGGTCCCTGACGGCCACGAACGGGAGGACTCGGGACGTACCCCGGGCAACCGGGGGGTGACCGCCCCGTGCCGGGCCCGCGCGGCGGCGGGGCCGGAGGGCGCGGTCCGGTGCCTCCCGTTCGGAGCCGCCGGTCAGCCGATCTCGTAGTCGAACCAGATGCGGTGCGTTCCGTCGGCGTCGACGACCAGTCCTCCGGCGCCGGAGATCCCGGTCAGTTCGCCGGTGCCGCTCGACGGCACGATGGTGAAGAACTCCGCCGTGCGGTCGCTGCCGGAGGTCGACGCCGAGTGCACGAAGTTGAAGGAGCCGCTGCGCCCTCGCACCGTGCCCTCGAAGGACTCCATGGCCACATACGTGCCGACCCCGGTCGTGTCGTCGAACGCGGCGGTGAACAGGGTCGCCGCGCGCCCCACCACTTCTCCCTCGAAGAGTTTCTCCATGGTCGCCACACCCACCGGCGTGCCGGTGGACACCGCGGGCTCGGCCTTCAGCTCAGCCGGGACGAACGAGTTGACTTTGAAAGTTGCCGTAGCTCTCATGTGCCGACCGTACCGAAGAGGTCCGACACATCCGGCCCGGACGGCGGATCACGTCCGTGCGTCCAGCTCCAGGCCCTCCGGTACCGCGATGCCGAAGTCGGCCGTCAGCACGCGCGCGATCTCGTCGTGTCCCGACAGCTCCCGCTCCTTGCGGGAGCCGTCCGGGCGGGTCTCGACGAGGTGGCGGCCGCTGAGCGCGAGATGGGCCTCGGGCGTCGTCCGCTGGACGTAGAGGAGGTGGGAGAACGGGGAACGCGGGTTGGTCGCGATGTGCCAGTTGATGACCTCAAAGTCCGGTGCCTCGTACGGCTCCAGGGTGAAGGCGTACTGATCCGCCCACGCGTCGTCCTCGTACGCCTGGAGCACCCACAGCTCCAGCGGCCCGCGGTGCGGCCGGTGGACCAGGCGGTGCCGCCGCGGCGCGTCCCGGAACTCGGTGTCCGCGACCAGCGGGACCGGTTCGAGCAGCGCGCCGCCCGCGCCGAAGCCGACGTCCGCCAGATACGGGCCCGGCTCGCCGGGGACGTCGACGAGCAGCAGCATGTGCGTGCGCGGGCGGACCGCGCCGTCGGCGCCCAGGACGACCCGCGCCGCAAGGCGCGTGACGCCGAAGCCGAAGGCCTCCAGGGCAGCGGCCAGGAGGGTGTTGTGCTCATAGCAGTAGCCGCCCCGCCCGCCGCGGACCAGTTTCGCCTCCAGGTCCGGCAGCGCGAGGGAGGGGGCCGCGCCGCCGAGCGGCTCCAGGTTCTCGAACGGGATGCCGTACATGTGAGCACGGTGCAGGGACCGCAGCGCCGAGGCGTCCGGGCGCCGCTCCCCGGTCCAGCCGATGCGGGCGAGGTACGCGGCCGGGTCCCACCGCGGGGCGGTGTCCTGGGCGGTGGCGTCGTTGCTCGTCATGCCCCGACCCTACGCAACGGGGAGCGGGGCGGGCCCCGGGTTCCACGCCGTGGTCATCCCGGCCTTGTCGGCCGGGGCCGGCGCCCGGGCGGCCCGCCCGCCCGCTCGGCAGGTCAGGCGCTCTCGGCGCGGAACATCCAGCGGTGCTTCTCGAGGTCCCCGGTCAGGCCGATCAGGATGTCCTCGGTGACGGGGTCGGCCTCCCCGGTCGACCGGATGCGCTCGCGCATGCGGTCGATCACGACGTCGAGGGCGTCCCCCAGGATGCGGACCGCGTCCGTGTCCTTCACCCATCCCTCGGGTACGCCGGTGATCGCGCTGGACGACGCCACCGTCGCCGCGCGGCCGTCGGGCGTCACTCCGAGAGCGGACGCGCGCTCGGCCACCACGTCGGAGTGGGTACGCGCCGAGGTGACGACCTCGTCCAGCTGGAGGTGGACGGACCGGAAGCGGGGGCCCACCACGTTCCAGTGCACCTGCTTGGCGACCAGTGCCAGGTCCACCAGGTCCACCAGGGCGCCCTGCAGGGCGTCGCCGACGACCTTCAGATCGGCTTCCGGGAGGGCGTTCTTGACGACGGACACAGCATCTCCGTTTCGTAAGGCCGTCAGCGGGAGACGGCCGGAATTCTGTACGAACCATCCCATACCCTTGATCCGCGGCCGTTAACGTGGCGCTGCGCAGGCAGCCCGGTTGCGCCGTCCGAGTGAGGTGGTTTCATGCGGCTTCGTCCGAGCTGCTAAGGATGGGGCTCCCGGTGCTCACCCCGAGCGCCCGCAGCGGGAGAGTTCGCCGATGGAAGCGTCACGACGGGACGTCCTGCACGGGGCCGCGGCGGTCGGGGCCGCGGTCGCCGTGTCCGCGTGCGCCGGGGTCCGGGAGGCCGAAGCCGCCACGGGCGGCGACGCTCACGCGGAGCGGCCCGGCGGGCGGGGGGTGCGGTTGGCGCGGGTCGCGGAGATCCCGGTCGGGGGCGGAAAGGTCTTCGAGGACAAGGGAGTCGTGGTCACCCAGCCCGCCGAAGGGACCTTCCGGGCGTTCAGCGCGGCCTGCACGCACCAGGGCTGCACGCTCTCGGGCGTCTCGGGCGCAGCGGCCCACTGCCCCTGTCACGGCAGCATGTTCCGCGTCTCCGACGGCTCGGTGGCCCGCGGGCCGGCCTCGGAACCCCTGGCGCCGAAGCGCATCCGCGTCGCCGGCGGTGTGATCTACCTCGTCTGACCTTCGCCGGCGTGTTCCTCGTCCGCCCCGACCGCTGCGTCGGCCGGGCCGGGGCCTCGACGGCGGGCATGGGCGTCGTACGCGTCCCGCGTCGGCGCCTGACCCGGCCGATCCGGCATCCCCGGGGGCGCGGGGCTACGTCGAGACCGGGGTGAGCAGCACGAAGTCGGCGTTGGACGGGTCGAGGCAGACGGCCAGCCGGCCCACGCCTTCGGCGTCCTCCGGCCCCATCTGCACGCTGCCGCCGTTCTCGGTGACCCGGGCGACCGCCGCGTCGCAGTCGGTGACGTGGAAGACCGGGTGCCAGTACGCCTGCCCCTCCGTCAGGGCGAGCCGTTCCCCGTCGAGTTGCATGAGGCCGCCGTGCATGCGCTCCTCGGGGAGGCCGGCCGGGGTGATCAGGGTGTACGTGCCCGACCCGCCCGGCAGCTCCATCTCTCCGAACTGCCAGCCGAAGACACCGCCGTAGAACTCCTTGGCGGCGGAGGCGTCGCTCGTGAACAGCTCGGTCCAGGACAGCGAGCCCGGCTCGTCCACCAGGTCGACGCCCTTGCTCGTCCCGGGCTGCCAGACGGCGAACTGGCCCCCCTGCGGGTCGGTGTACTGCGCCATCCGGCCCCACTCGTCGAGGTCCCTCGGCGGCACCCGCACCGTGCCGCCGGCGCTCTCCACGGCCCGGGTCGCGGCGGTCGCGTCGGGGACGCTGTAGTAGATCATCCACGCCGAGCGCGCACCCTCCTCGGTGAGCTTGCCGAGCCCGGCGACGATCTTGCCGTCCTTGCGGAACATGCCGCCTTCCATGTCCTCCCCCTCGCCCATGGACTCGTACTCCCATCCGAGCACGGCGCCGTAGAAGGAGGCGGCCGCGCGGACGTCGGGAGCGCCGAGGTCGAGCCAGCAGGGTGAACCGGGGGCGAAGTCAGTGGTGATCATGGCCATGGCCTTTCACGGATCGGCTACGACCCCAGCGTGGCACCGGCCACTGACACGCGCCCGTCGGTATCGAGCGAAGGGAGCGCTCATCACCGGATCCCGGCGCCCGGTGTCCCCGCCCTCGGCGCGGCGGGTCCCCGCCCCGTGGCGCGTACGGTCCCCTCGCGGCGGGCCGCCCGTGGCGCGTACGGTCCCCTGCCTGGCGCGTGCGGTCCTGGGCCGGCCGGCTCCCCGGCCGTAGCGTGGCGGTCGTTCCCACACGGCGCGCCGCCGGCCGGAGCGTGCTCCACACCATCCTGGCGGCGCCCCGTCGGCGCCGCCGGCCAGGTTGCCCGGGGCCGTTCGTGTGGACACGGAGCGCGGAGCCCCCCCACGGGGGTGGGGGGCCCGCACCGCCGTCGCACCGAAGGCGGCACGCCATCCCACTACGCTGACGGGATGAGCCTCGACCAGCCCGCCCCGGGCGCCCGCCCCGGCGCTGCGGGCGGGGTGGGCCTGAGCACCGGAGCCGTGGCGCGGCGGCTCGGGGTGTCCGCGACCACCCTGCGCTCCTGGGAGCGCAGGTACGGGATCGGACCGGCGGACAGGGAGCACGGCAGGCATCGGCGGTGGTCGCCCACCGACGTCTCCCGGCTCGAACTGATGTGTCTGCTCACCGCGCAGGGCGTGCCCCCCGCCGAAGCGGCCCGGGCGGCGATGAGCCGTGCCTCCGATGCCCTGGGGGAGAAGCCGGACGGGGCGGGGCAGGTCCCGGTCGGCGCCGGCCTCCACACGCCCGGGGGGCGGGGCGCGCTGCCGCTGGGAACCGTGCGCCAGGAGTGCCGGGGGCTGGCCCGTGCGGCGGTGAGGCTGGACGCGGCAGCCGTCGGCGAACTCCTCGAACGAGCGCTCGACGCCTACGGGTGCGTCGTCACCTGGGAGGAGATCATCGCGCCGACGCTGCACGCCGTGGGGCGCAAGTGGGCTTCCTCGGGGGAGCGCTACGTGGAGGTCGAGCACCTGCTGTCGTGGCACGTGTCCACGGCGCTGCGGCGCGGGCGGCAGGCCGCCGAGACCGCGGGAGTGCCGCCCGTCCTGCTGGCCTGCGTGCCGGGGGAGCAGCACAGCCTGCCGCTCGAGGCCCTGGACGCGGCCCTGGCGGAGGCCGGGCTGCCCCGGCGGATGTTCGGCCCCGCGCTGCCGGTGGACGCGCTGCGCGAGGCGGTGCGCAGGGTCGGCCCCTCGGTCGTCGTGCTGTGGGCGCAGGTCAAGCCGGCCGGTGTGGACCTGGGCCGGGTCGTCGATTCCGTCGCCGGCGTGGAATGGGGGGTGCAGGGCGCCCGGTCGCACCCGAAGCTGCTGCTGGCCGGACCGGGGTGGGCGGGCGTCCGCGACGCGGGATCCCGGCTGCTCACCGGGCTCGGCTCGGGCTTGGAAGTGATCCGCGGGATCGTGGGCACGGGGCCGGCCCTGAAGGACGGCTGACGGATCACCACTCCAGGTACCCGCGGGGGCCGCCCAGGCTCCGGCGCAGTGACAGCAGCCCCCGGCGCACGTGGCTCTTGACCGTGCCCAGCGGGATGCCGGTCCACTCGGAGATCCGCACGTGGGTCAGTCCGCCGTAGAAGGCGAGGCACAGGACCTCGCGCTGGGTCGCGGGCAGGGCGGCGAGGGCGTCCAGGACGAGCACCCGGTCCAGTGCCGCCTCGGGGCTGTCGCCGCGTGCCGCCTCGGGCCGGGCGTCGCCGTCCGGGAGGGCGGCGCGGACGGCCATCGTGGTCCGGGTGCGCGCGGTCAGGGCGTCCATGGCCTTGTGCCGCGTGATCCCCGCGAGCCAGGCCGCCAGGTCGCCGCGCTGCGGGTCGTAGCGGTGACGGCCCCGCCAGGCGTCGAAGAAGACCTGCTGGGTGATGTCCTCCGCGGTGTGCCGGTCGCCCGTGGTGCGCCAGGCCATGGTGTGCACCATGCCGCCCCAACGCCGGTAGGCGGCGGCGAAGGACTCCTCGTCGCCCTCCCTGAACCGCCTGGACAGGTCGACGAGCTCGCGCACCTCGTCGGTGGGACCGGGTGCCGTGGTGCTGGCGAGAACCATGATGTCCGGCTCCTCGTGGCGAGAACGGGCTGGATGCTGCGGCCCGACGAGCCTGACTCCGCCCGGCAGCGGGCCGCAACTTGCATCGTTTTCGCATTGATATCCGGGGGCGCCGCGGCCCGCCCGTCCCGCGGATGGTGCATCCGAGCGGGCCTCCCACGGGGAAGGCACTTGCAGAACGGTTCACGGGCCGGCTCGTCCCACCGGTCCCCCGGCCGTGGCGAACCGGCCGGTTCATCGGACGAAGCCGCTCGGAGTGGAGGCCCCCCATGCCCGCACGCAGTGACGAACCCCGCCCCGCGAGGGAGCCGGAGCAGCGGCCGGGCCCCTTGCGCTGCCTGGTCACCGGGGCCAGCGGCTACATCGGCGGCCGCCTGGTGCCGGACCTGCTGGACGCCGGCCACCACGTGCGGTGCCTGGCCAGGACGCCCGAGCGGCTGCGCGACCACGCCTGGGCCGACCGGGTCGAGGTCGTACGGGGAGACGTCGCCGACCCCGCGTCGACCGGCGCCGCGCTCCGCGGCGTCGACGTCGCCTACTACCTCGTGCACTCGCTGAACTCCGGACCCGGCTTCGAGGAGCGGGACCGGGCGGCGGCCCGTACGTTCGCCGAACAGGCCCGCCTGGCAGGCGTACGGCGCATCGTGTACCTCGGCGGGCTGGTGCCCGCCGGGGTGCCGGCCGGCCGCCTGTCCCCGCACCTGCGCTCCCGCGCCGAAGTCGGCCGGATCTTCCTGGAGGGCGAGGTCCCGGCGACGGTGCTGCGCGCGGCCGTCGTCATCGGATCCGGCTCCGCCTCGTTCGAGATGCTGCGCTACCTGACCGAGCGGCTCCCGGTCATGGTCACCCCGAGCTGGGTGGGCAGCCGCGTCCAGCCGATCGCGGTCCGCGACGTCCTGCGCTACCTCGTGGGCAGCGCGGGCATGCCCGCCGACGTGAACCGGGCCTTCGACATCGGGGGACCGGACGTGCTGACCTACGAGGAGATGATGCGGCGCTACGCCGTCGTGGCGGGCCTGCCCCACCGGCTGATCCTGCGCGTACCCATGCTCACCCCGCGCCTGTCCAGCCACTGGATCGGCCTGGTCACCCCGGTCCCGCGGGGCCTGGCCCGGCCGCTCGCCGAATCGCTGCGCCACGAGGTGGTCTGCGACGAGCACGACGTGGCCCGGTACGTCCCCGACCCGGCCGGCACGCCCATCCCGTTCGACCGGGCCCTGGCCCTGGCCCTCGAACGGGTGCGCGAGGCCAAGGTCGCCACCCGCTGGTCCAACGCCTCCCTGCCGGGCGCACCGAGCGATCCGCTGCCCACCGACCCGGACTGGGCGGGCGGCAGCCTCTACACCGACCACCGGACCCTGGCCACGGACGCCTCCCCGGAGGCGCTGTGGCGGATCATCGAGGGAGTCGGGGGCGACAACGGCTGGTACTCCTTCCCGCTCGCATGGGCGGTCCGCGGCTGGCTCGACCGGCTCGTCGGCGGAGCCGGCATCCGGCGCGGCCGGCGCGACGCGTCGCGGCTGCGGGTGGGCGACTCGCTGGACTTCTGGCGGGTCGAGGAGATCGAGCCGGGCCGGCTGCTGCGGCTGCGCGCGGAGATGCGGCTGCCGGGACTGGCCTGGCTGGAGATGTACGCCGATCCGCACCCCGGGCCCCCCGGGACGGGCGGCGCGACCTACCGCCAGCGCGCGCTCTTCCATCCGCGCGGGCTGCTCGGCCACCTCTACTGGTGGAGCGTGGCCCCCTTCCACGCCGTGGTCTTCGGCGGCATGGCCCGCAACATCACCCGGGCCGCCGAACGCGCGGACGGCGCTCCCCCCTCCGCTTCCTCCGCTTCCGCCCCCGCGTCCGCCACCCGCGACGGATAGCGCATCCGGAGACGCCCGCACCGGCGAAGACCTTCACAGCCGGCATCCGCCCTACCGATACGGAGCGCGCTCCCATGACCGTGGCCATCGTCCTGTACACCTCCGACCTGCGCGTACACGACCACCCGCCGCTGCGCGCGGCCCTCTCGTCCGCACAGGAGGTGGTGCCGCTGTTCGTCCGCGACAGCCGCATCGAGGCGGGCGGCTTCGGCGCCCCCAACCGGCAGGCCTTCCTCGCCGACTGCCTGGCCGACCTCGACGCCGGGCTGCGCGCCCGCGGCGGCCGGCTGGTCGTGCGCTCCGGAGACCCCGTGGCGGCGGTCGCGGCGGTGGCCCAGGAGGCCGATGCCGACGAGGTCCACATGGCCGCAGGCGTGAGCGCGTACGCCCGGGCGCGCGAGGCACGCCTGCGCGACGCCCTGGAGCGGGAGGGCCGGCGGCTGTACGTACACGACGGGGTCGTCACCGCCGTCGCCCCCGGCGAGGTGGCCCCGGCCGGCTCCGACCACTTCGCCGTCTTCACCCCGTACTTCCGCCGCTGGGCGGGGCTCCCGCTGCGCGCGCTCTCGGCCGCCCCGCGCCATGTGCCCGTTCCCGAGGGGATCGCCTCCGAGGCCCTGCCCGAGCGCGCCGCCGTCCGGGGCGTGTCCGATCTGCTGGCACGGGGCGGTGAGTCCGAGGGCCGGGAGCTGCTGGCCCGCTGGCTGGGCGGCGGCATCCGGCAGTACGCGCAGACCCATGACGACCTCGCCGGCGACGCGACCTCACGCCTCTCGCCGCACCTGCACTTCGGCACCGTCTCGGCCACCGAGACCGTCCGGCGTGCCCAGCAGCGCGGCGGGCTCGGCGCGTCGGCCTTCGTACGCCAGATCTGCTGGCGGGACTTCCACCACCAGGTGCTCGCCGCGCGCCCCGACGCCGCCGCGGCGGACTACCGGCCCCGCCACGACCATTGGCGCACCGAGGCGGATGCCGGGGAGGAGATCCAGGCGTGGCGCGAGGGCCGCACGGGTTACCCGGTAATCGACGCGGCCATGCGCCAGCTGCGCCAGGAGGGCTGGATGCACAACCGGGCCAGGCTGCTGACGGCGAGTTTCCTGACCAAGACCCTGTACGTGGACTGGCGCATCGGCGCGCGGCACTTCCTCGACCTGCTCGTCGACGGGGACATCGCCAACAACCAGCTCAACTGGCAGTGGGCGGCCGGCACCGGTACCGACACCCGCCCCAACCGGGTCCTCAACCCGCTGCTCCAGGCCCGCCGTTTCGACCCGGACGGCGCCTACGTGCAGCGCTGGGTCCCGGAACTCGCCGCCCTGTCCGTCCCCTACGTCCACCAGCCGTGGAAGCTCTCCGGCCCGGACCGCGCCGCGCTCGACTACCCCGAGCCCATCGTGGACCTGGCCGACGGCCTCGGCCGCTTCCGCCACAGCCGGGGCATCGGCTGAGCCGGACGGGCACCTCCGGATGCAGCTCCGTGCGGGGTTCGCCAGACTGATCGTGAGGCACGGCGCCGTACCGGTGGCCGTCCAGGGGCCCGCGGTCACCGGGGCTCACCGGCGAGACGATCGCGGGGGTGGAGATGACCGAACCCACCCGGCGGGTGCGTCGCCGGGACGGGGTCCGCCGTCTGCTTCCGCCGGTCGCCGCCTGGCTGGTAGCGAACCTCGTCAGCTGGCTGGTCGCGAAGGCGTCCGTCGCCGGCGACGGATCTCCCGTGGCCTACTGGTCCACGGACAGCCGCCACCGCTGGGATTCCGGACACTATCTGTCCATCGCCAGGTCCGGCTACGAGATGTTCTGGTGCCGGGACCGCTACCCCAGCTTCCGCGACGTGATGTGCGGCAACGTCGCCTGGTTTCCCGGCTACCCCATGTCGGTCCGGGCGACTTCCGCCACCGGCCTGTCCTACGAGATATCGGCCGTCCTCGTCACCGAGGTGTCCCTGCTCGGCATGTTCGCGGTGCTGTGGTGGCTGCTGGGCGCCCGGCTCACCTGGGCCACGGGCCTCACCCTCGCCGTGGGCACGGTCTTCCCGGGCGGCATGTACTTCCATGCCATGTTCCCGATCGCCATGGGAACGCTGGCGCTGCTCCTCTGCGTCGTCGGGGTCGCACGCGGTTCCTGGGCCCTTGCCGCCGCCGCCGGCTTCGTGGCGGTCGCCTGCCATCCGGTCGGTGCCGTCGCGGTCGGCATGCTGCTGTCGAGCGCGTTCTTCGCCTGGCGGGGGGATGCCTGGCCGATCCGGTTCGCGAAGGCCGGATCGTCGGCGGCGCTCGCCGGCTGCGGCATGCTCTGGGCCAGATGGCTCATGTGGCAGGGCACGGGGCGCTGGGACGCCTACGAGGTCCTCCAGCGGTCCAGTTACCGGCAGGGCGATCTGCACGAGCCCTTCGGCGAGATGCGGAACGCCTACGGCTTCCCGTTCAGCCACTGGTACACGCCCCAGGGGCGCCTGCCCTGGCTGGTGGAGCACAGCCTCGCCGCGCACCGGCCCCAGCTCTGGCTGAACACCGCCTTCGTCCTGCTGATCCTGGCCACGGCCGCGGTCCGCCTCCTGCGCGACCGGCGGCTGGCCGTCCCGGAGTGGGCCGCCCTGGTCCTGACGGTCGCGGTCTTCTTCGCGCCGTTCTTCGCCGGCGCGGAGATGTCGTGGTACCGCAACCACGCGCAGATGTTCGTCGGGCTCATCCTGGTCGCGCGCATGTCCCGGTGGGTGCAGGTGCCGCTGCTGCTGCTCTGCACGGTCCAGTACTTCTTCCTGGGCGCGATGTTCTTCGCGGGAGTGCTGGTGTGACCGCCCGCACGGGCTACTGCCGGTGCTCGTCCTCCGTGTCGCCGGCGACGCAGTACGTGGGCCGGCCCTGGACGGCGGTGTAGATACGGGCCACGTACTCGCCGAGCATGCCCAGGCAGAAGAGCTGGACGGCGCCGAAGAACAGCACAGTGATGATCAAGGACGTCCAGCCGGGCAGGGTGTTGCCCATGGCGTAGACCGTGAGGGCCCAGGTGAGGAAGGCCAGGCAGAGGACGAGGCTGAAGGCGCCGATCGCCGTGGCCAGGCGCAGGGGCGCCGCCGAGAAGCTGGTGACGCTGTCCAGGGCCAGCAGGACCATCTTGTGCAGCGGGTACTTGGTGGTGCCGGCCACCCGCTCCGCGCGCTGGTAGGTGATCTGGCCGCCGGGGAAGCCGAGCCACGGGATGAGCAGGCGGTAGATCTGCTGCTGGTCGGGGAGCGTCTTGAGGGTTTCCACGACGGCGCGCGACAGCAGGCGGAAGTCCCCGGCCTGGGCGGGGACGTAGGAGCCTGCCAGGCGGCGCATGAGCCAGTAGTAGACGGCGGCCGTCCGGCGTTTGAACCCGCTGTCGGTGGACCGGTCGGTCCGCACGCCGTAGACGATGTCGAGGCCGTCCGCGCGGGCCAGGGCGAGCATGTCGGGGATGAGTTCCGGGGGGTCCTGGAGGTCCGCGTCGATGCTGATCACGTAGGCACCGAGGGACCGGTGCAGGCCGGCGGTGAGGGCGGCCTGGTGGCCGCTGTTGCGGCGGAGGGTGACGATGCGGAGCTGGGGCCAGACCGTACGCAGGTCCTCCAGCAGCCGCGGTGTGCCGTCGGTCGAGCCGTCATCGACGGCGAGGACCTCGTACGGTTCGCCGCCCCCGTCCAGGAGGGGCCGCAGCCGCGCCGCCAGCACAGGCAGGGCCTCCTCCTCGTTGAAGACGGGAACCACGACCGACAGTGCGATCGATCCCGTGCCTGTGTCGTACACAGCACTGATGATGCGGGACGCACCTGGACCCGGCACTCCGAGAACCGCAGCGCGCCCGCACCTGGCCGCACCTCATGACGGGTTCCTCACATCCGCGGACTGTGGCGCAGATGACTCCCGGCGGTGCCCGCGGGCCCGTGCATACTGCTTGGCATGACGTCCTCGATCCCCGCCCGCATCCATCTGATGATCACCTTCGTGCTGGTGATGTGCGGGGCGGTCGGCGGGATCTGCTTCGGCCTTCTGCTGGGCGGCAGGACGACGGCCCTGGTCGCCGGCGGCGCGGCCGGCCTGGGAGCCGGGATCGGCTCGTTCCTCTCCCGCCGCCAGGTGGTGGCCTTCCTCCAGCCGGAGCCCGGCGCCCTGCGGGCCGACGGGTACGCGGAGGGGATCGCCGACGCGGTGCTCGTGAGCATCGCGACCTACCAGGCCGCGGTCTTCCCCCTCACCCGGGACGGCGTGAGCGAGGAGGAGCGCGACGCGCGCCGCACCGTGGCCTACCGGGTCTCCGCCTACGACGGCCTGCCCCTCGCGGTACGGGTCTCCGCGGCGGCCGCGCTGGAAGCCCTCGACCAGGGCCTCGACGCGGACCGCGCCCAGGCCGCGATGAAGGACCTGTCCCTCACGGTCTACGACCACCGCGCCGGCCGCTGACCCCGGCACACCGGCCGGCCCCGGTCACAGGCTCGCGAGGAGGTCGTCGAGGGGTGCCGGTACCCGGCTCTGGTCGAGGGCCTCGACGAGCAGGCGGCCGTAGCGGATCTTGCGGCCCTTCTTCGTGCCGAGGAAGCGGCGCAGCTGCTGGTGCGTGGGGCGGCCGTGCTGGGCGGGCTGGCGCACGAAGGTCTGCCAGGCCCGCAGATCGCCCTCCGCCTGGACGATCTCCTCGACCTTCGCCGTGCCCAGCGCGCGGATGAGCTCCTCCTCCAGGTCCGAGACGCACACGAAGACGTCCTCGCGCCGCGCTCCCGCCCGCGCCAGGCCGCGGTCGAAGAAGGGCCGCTCCCGCTCGTCGCACAGACCCGCCAGCCGCAGGCCCAGGCCGGTCGGCCCGAGCAGCCCGGCGTAGCGGCCGACGCTCATCGCCCCGCCCATCGACACCACGCACACCCCCTCGGCGGCCAGGTCCCGGCCGCGCCGCTCGGCCAGTGCCTCGACGGCGGCGAGGTCGCTCGCCCCCTCCAACAGGACCGCCGTGCGCACCCCCAGCCGCCGGGCCAGCTCACTCGCGGGCCCGCCGGGCCCGCCCGCCGCACGGAGACCGACCTCGTGCCGGAACGTCTGCATGTCCACCATGGTGCGAGTCTGCATCTCCGCCCAGGCGACGGCACGGAATTATTCGACGCCGAACACTGGGACCGCGCCCCCCGCCCCCGCCGGCACGCGCACCAGGCCCCGGGGAACGGGTCCCCGGGGCCTGGTGGTGTCACTTCGCTGACCGTGGGGATCAACGACGGGGCGGGCGTGACGTCACGCCCGAACCGGGCCCGACCCCGCGCGGCTTCCCGGGCGTCGCCGGGACCGGTTTCAGGGCGACGTCGGTACGGGTGTGAACGCCGGTCCGGAAGGTGCCGTGGGGGCAGTGGAGGTGTCGCCCCCGTCCAGGCAGATCAGCGACATGACGACCGGTGCCTGGATGCCCTGCGCGGGCTCGCCGTGGAAGCCGACCACGGCCGTCCAGTTGCCCTTGGTGAGGGTGAGCGTCTCGCCGCCCGTGTCGGGACCGGTCTGCCAGCCGTGTTCGGAACGGGCCCGCGCGAGGGCCGCCTTCAGGGCGGCGTCCACCGTCTGCGGCTCGTGCCGTCCCGAGAGCCGTTCGGTGCACCGGCCCCACGTGCCCGAGGGCTCCCGCCGCACGGTGATGCCCTCGGCCGCCAGGACCGAGGTCATCTCCGACACCACCGCGTCCGCCGACAACGGCGGACCCGTGAAACGCGGGGGCAGGGGGCCGAGGTCCCGCAGCATCGGGGCGCAGGCCGTCGCCGACGCCGCCAGCAACGCCGCCATGACCAGGGGCGCCAGGGCCGCGCGCCCGTGTCGTCGTCCCACGATGGTGTCCGTCCTCTCGGTTCTCCGCAGGGTCCGCCAGTCTCCCACCCCACTGATCTTGACGGACCACCGGCCGCGGACACGTGAGCTGCCGGACCGTCAGGCGCCTTCGTGCCGCACCTGACCGGGCCCCGGGGCCGGCTCACGCCCGTGCCGGGGCGGCTCGTCGTGACGGGGGAGCAGGAACGGGGTCGCCAGCATGAGGAGCCCCGCGATCGCGATCGCGGGGCGGAGACCGGCGACGCCGGCCAGCAGGCCCCACAGGGCGGTCAGGGCGGCGATGCCGGCCTTGCCGGTCACCGACCACGCGCACAGGGTGCGGGCCACCCGGTCCGAGGGGGTCCGGTGGAGTCGGTAGGTCGCGAAGACCGGGTTGAACACTCCCATGCACGTGATCATCCCGAATTCCACGGCCATGACGAGTACGAGTCCTGCGGGGCCCGGGCCGATGAAGGCCAGCCCGAGCAGCCAGCAGGCCCGTAGCGCCCCGGCGGTGCGCATGACCCGGTGCCGCCCGAACCGGTCCACGAGCCGCGGGGCCAGGCGCGCGCCGATCAGGCCGCCGAGGCAGGGCAGGGCGAAGGCGAGTCCGTACTGCCACGGTGCGAACCCGAGGCGGCCGAGCATGAGGACGGCCAGCAGCGGAGAGGCCGCCATGATCAGGCCGTTGACCAGGACCGTGTTGGCGAACAGCGGCCGCAGCGCGGAGTCGGCCAGGATGTAGCGCCACCCGTCGAGCAGGTCGCCGGCCCGCAGCCGCGGTGCCCCGGCAGGTGCGGGGCGCGGCTCCCGTCCGCCGATCGCCCGGATCCCCACGGCCGAGAGCAGGAAGCTCACCGCGTTGGCCAGCACGGTCAGCACCGGGCCGAACAGCCCGATCGCGGCCCCGCCGAGCGGTGGTCCGAGTACGGTGGCGGTCCAGGTCGTGGACTCGAACCGGCCGTTCGCGACGAGCAGGTCCGCCGGCCTCACCAGGGTCTTCAGACATGCGCCGCCGGCCGCCGTGAAGGCGATGTCGGCTGCCCCGACGACGATCGACACGACCAGGAGCTGGGCGAAGCCGAGCCGGCCGAGGGCGAACGCCGCGGGGATGGTCATCAGCGCCGTGCAGCGGACCAGGTCCATCGAGACCATGACCTGCCGCTTGCGGCGGAACTCCACCCAGGGGCCGAGCGGCACCGCCACCACCGCGGCGACGGCCGTGCCCGCGGCGGCCAGCAACGACACCTCCGTCGTCCCGGCGTCCAGCACGAGGATCGCGATCAGTGGGAAGGCGTCGAACGCGAGCCAGGTGCCGAGGGCGCTGACCGCGTACGCCGCCCAGAGCCAGCCGAACTGCCGCCCGAGCGACCTCCTCGCCGCCATGATCAGCGCGCCCTCCCCGTCCTCGCGGCCCGAACGGCCGACCTGGCCGAACATCGACCAGCGAGATCAAAGCGAGTGGCACACCGGCGGGTCAAATATCCGGCACGGGGTCCCGGAGCGCGGGCGGGACCCGGCGGCGCCGGCGCCGCCGGACTCCGGGCGCAGCCCGAGCTCGCGCAGCCCGAGCTCGCGAAGCCCCCCCGCCGGGCGCACGGCGCTCCGCAGCGCGAGCCGGGCTCAGAGGACCGCGATGCCCAGCGGACGGTGGCCCGCGGGGAGCCTGCGCGCCGCGCCGGAGTCCAGGTCGACGGCCGTGATGCCGTTCCAGTGGCCGTCGCGCGTGAAACCCCCGGTGACGTACGCCGTACGGCCGTCCTTCGAGACGGCGACGTCCTCGTGCGGGCCGCCGAGCGGGATCACCCTCTCCTTGCCGTCCGGACCGCGCACCGTGAGCGAAGGGCCCCCGTCGGCGGCCGGGTCGATCGGGCCGGTGCCGACGACGAGCAGGGTGCCGTCGGCCGTGACGGCCGCGCCGTGCTGGTGGGTGTTCGCGGTCATCCGCTCGACCGAGGTCCTGCCGGTGTCCGGGTCGACGACGACGAGCTTCTCGCCCTCGAACGGCAGCAGCAGGCGGCCGTCGGAGGGGCGCACGGCCGTGTAGTGCGGCTTGAGCCACGAGCCGAGTCCGCCCTCGGTGCCGTAGGGGGCGACCTCGATGCGGCGCGTGTCCAGGGTGTCCGCGGCGACGACCGTGACGGCGAAGGAGTCGTGGTCCGTGGTGTACACCTGGGCGCCGTCCCGGGAGACGTCCACGTCGAAGGGGCGGCGGCCGGTGCCCGCGCTCCCGGTGACCTTCAGGCTGCCGGTGTCGATCACCTCCAGCGCGCCGTTGCCGCCGGGGACGTTGACGCCGACGTAGACGCGGCCGCCGTCCGGCGCGAGCGCGATGCCCATGCCGCCGCCGCGGTACTCGCCGTGCGTGGCGGGGCCCAGGCCCGCCGTCGTGTAGGGGACGACGGCCAGGCGCGTGCGGGCGGCGGTGTCGACCACCGCGACGCCCTCGGCCGTGGCGACCCATGCGCGGCCGTCCGCACCGACGGCCAGGCCGTAGGGTGCCGTGCCGACCTTCACCGAGTCCACGGGCCCTTCGGCCGGGTCGACGAAGGTGACGGTGTCCGATCCGAAGTCGGCGACCAGGAGGGTCCCGTCCGGGGTCCTGCCCTCCGCGCGGGTGCCGCTGCCGCCTCCGGGCCCGGGAGGGGTGCCCGCACCCGGCCCGGCCGACGCGGCGGGACCCGGGGCGGCCGCCTCGGGAGGGCCCGGCTGCGTGCAGCCCGCGAGCAGCGCGGCAACGGCGGCCGTGACCGCCGCCGCGGACAGCGCGGTCCGGTGACGGGCCCTGCGGGGGCGGCCCGTGGGGCTGGAGTCCGTCCGTCCGGTGTCCGTCCGTCCGGTGTCCGTGCGGCGGATCACCGTACGGCCCTCAGCAGGCCCGCGATCCCGGCGAAGCCGCGGCGCTCGGCGTGTTCGAGCGCGGTGACGCCCTCGCCGTCGGGAAGGTGCGGGGTGGCGCCGGCGGTGATGAGCAGCTCCACGACCTCCTCGTGCGCGTGGCCGCCGTCGCCGAGGATCACCGCCTCGAGCAGCGCGGTCCAGCCGAGCCGGTTGACGTGGTCGACGTCGACGTCGGTCTCCCGCAGCAGGGCCCGTACGTAGTCCACGTGGCCGCGCTCGGCGGCGGGGATCAGGCAGCTGCCGCCGAAGCGGTTGCGCAGGGTGAGGTCCGGTCCGGCCGGCAGCAGGGCGCGCATCATCCGGACGCTGCCGGTGACGCCGGTGACCAGCCAGGGGCTGTCCTCGCGGTCGTCCTGGGCATCGGGGTCGGCGCCCGCCGCGACGAGGGCGACGGCGGCCGCCACGTGGTCGCCGAGGGCGGCGATCAGGAGCGGGGTGCGACGGTGCTCGTCGCGGGCCTCGACGTCGGCGCCGTCGGCGAGGGCCGCGCGCACGGCGTCGGCGTCATCGTCCCGGACGGCGGCCAGCAGGTCTCGGTCGGCAGGGGGCATGGCGGTGCTCCTCGGGTGGGTCAGGCGGCGCAGCGGGGCCAGGGCCTTCCTGGTCCTCGTACGCACGGTGAAGCGGATCCCCGGCCGGATGCTCGCGCGGATCCGTGCGGGGTCGAAGGGCCGGCGGCGCACGGTACGGGGGGCGGCGCGCGCCGCCGGGGTCGGTGCGGAAACCCTGCTGGACGTGGTCACCCGGACCTCCGCGACATCGTGGGTGGTGGGAACGGGGTCATGGGACCGTCGGCGGAGCGCGTCGCCGCGGGCGCGGCTATGCGTCCAGCGCCGCGACACCGGCCCGGGCGAACCTCTCGTCCAGGTCGCCCGAGGGCGCGCCCGCGACGCCGATGCCCGCGACCGGGGCGCCCTCGGCGGTCACCGGGGCGCCGCCGGTGCGGGCGCGGGTACGCCCGGAGAGTTTCTCGATGTGCTTCATGGGGGCCAACTCCCGGGTTCGGATGCCTGGTTGGGGGTCGGCCGGTCCGGCCGGCCCCGCTCCGACATCCATGGTGGGCCCGCGCGGGGCCCGGCCCCGTCGACGTTCCGGCTGCACGGCGCGCGCGGACGGCTGACGCGGGGGTCAACCGATCGGATGACCCCCGTCCGCCCGCCCGCCGTCCGGCCGGCGTGTGCGACGGGAAGCCGGCTCCGTCGTAGGGTGAACCCGCACGTGGCGGGCGGGAGCCGGAGGAGGCTGAGGTGGCCGGGACGACGCCGACCGGGGCGACGGTCGACGAGGTGATGGCCGAGCTGGCCGGGCTCGAGGACCCGAAGGCGCGCGCGGTCAACGAGAAGCACGGTGACGATCACGGTGTGAACCTGGGCAGGCTGCGCGCGATCGCGAAACGGCTGAAGACGCAGCAGGAACTCGCCTGCCGGCTCTGGGTGACGGACGACACCGCGGCGAGGCTGCTCGCGCTGCTGATCTGCCGCCCGAAGGCCTTCGGGCGCGACGCGCTGGACACGATGCTGCGCGAGGCGCGCACGCCCAAGGTGCACGACTGGCTCGTGAACTACGTGGTGAAGAAGAACCCGCACGCCGAGGAACTGCGCGTGGCCTGGTCCGCCGATCCGGATCCGGTGGTCGCGAGTGCGGGCTGGGCGCTGACCACCGAACGCGTGGCGAAGCAGCCGGGCGGGCTCGACCTCGCGGGACTCCTCGATGTGATCGAGGCGCAGATGAAGGACGCCCCGGACCGACTGCAGTGGGCGATGAACCACTGCCTGGCCCAGATCGGGATCGAGCACGCCGAGCACCGCGCCCGCGCCCTGGACATCGGCGAGCGGCTGGAGGTGCTCAAGGACTACCCGACGTCCCCGGGCTGCACGTCCCCGTTCGCGCCGGTGTGGATCACCGAGCTGGTGCGCCGGCGGGCGTGACCGCCCCGATGGCGGCGGTGTCCCGCGCCACTCAGCGCAGTACGGCCGTCAGCAGGTCGGAGCCCAAAGCCGTCAGATCGGGCACGTTGAGCGTGTACCGGACGTAACGCCCGTCGCGCCGGCCCGTGAGCAGGCCCGCGCGGCGCAGGACGGCCAGGTGGCGGGACACCTCCGGGGGCGAGAGTTCCCAGGCGTGGGCCAGTTCACCGGTGGTGTGCGGGCCGCGGGCCAGGGTGCGCAGCAGACGCAGCCGTACCGGATGGGCGAGTGCCTCCAGCCGTAGCGTGACGGTCTCCAGCGGCACCGGCTCCGACGGACCCGGCCCGGACACGGGGTACTGCACCACCGGCTGCCACCCGGGCGCGTGGACCGCCACCAGGTGCGGGCGGTTGAAGACACTGGGGATGAAGGTCACCCCGGTGCCACGGGCGGCGGTCGCCTTGTCCTGCAGCTTGTCCACGATGATGCAGTCGCCGTCCGGTGCCAGGGTGACCGAGCCGGAGACCGACGCGAGCGCCGCCCCGATGCCCTGGCGCTTCAGCAGGTCGTTCTTCAGCCGCAGGTCGGTGGCGAGCCGCACGGCGACGCCCGTCCAGGCAGCGTCGAAGAAGGCCTCGGCGCACAGTTCGAGGGTGTGGCGCACCCGCTCCCGCACGGCGGCCGGGTCGGCGAGCAGCCGCTCCGCGAAGGCCTCCTGCCGCGCGCCGCGGGCCTGGGCCAGGTCCAGGGCCCGCTCGCGCGCCGTCGGGTCGGTGAGCGGGGACGGCGCCGCGAAGTGGACCCGGCTGCCGCCGCAGGTGGTCACGAGCGCCGCGGTCACGTACGTTCCGTCGTCGATCCGGTCGACGTCGTCCAGTTCCTCGGCGAGCGTCGGCCGGGGCCGGGCCGGGAGCAGGAAGTCGGCCTGTGAGGAACGCCAGAGGAACTCCGCCTCCCGCAAGCGCTCGGCCAGCTCCGGCGGCAGCCCGGCCCAGACCTCCCCGGCCCAGCCCGCGTGCTGCGGATGGTGCCCGGGCTCGGCCAGCACGTGCAGCATCGCCGTCAGTTCGGCCAGCGGGGAGGCGGCGAACCGCAGGTGCCCGGAGCGCAGGCCGCTGATGTCGATCCTCAACGTCACCCCCTCATCATCACCGACCGGGCGGCCGGCGGCGGCGCCGATTGACGGACACCGTCAACCGGCGCAGCCGTTCCGGGGACCGGCCGCAGGGTGGGCGCCATGGCAACCACCACGATGCGTCCCCGTGCCCTCGTCCGGGCCTCCGGAGGCCCGCGCTACGCCGTCGCCCTGGCCGTGGACGCGCTGGGCACCGGCCTGCTGCGGCCCTTCCTGCTGATCTACGGCGTGACGGTGCTGGGGCTGTCCGCGCCGGCCACCGGCATCGCCATGACGGCCGGGGTCGTCGTGGGCCTGGTGTGCATGCCCGCGGTGGGCCGGTGGCTGGACCGGGGGGCGCGCAGCACGGTCGTGGCCGCCTCGATGCTGGTGCGGGTGGCGGGCGTGGCGCTGCTGCTGGCCACCCCGACGGGGAACGCCTGGCTGTTCGCGACGGCCTCGCTCTTCCTCGGCACCGGCAACCAGGCGTGGCCGGCCGCCCACGCGGCCCTCGTGGCCACCGTCACCCACGGCCGGGAGCGCGACGCCGCTCTCGCCGCCGGCCGCGCCCTGCGCAACGCCGGCCTGGGCGTGGGCGCGCTGCTCGCCACCGTCTGCCTGGCGGGGGGCACCGGCGCCCTGCGGGCCCTGGCAGCCGCCACCGGGCTCGCCTACCTCACCGCGGCGGCCCTGGCGTGGTCGGTGCACGTCCGGGCACGTCCGGCCGCGGCCCCGGCCGACGGCGCGGACGCCGGGCCGGCGCCCCGGATGCGCGCCCTGCTGGCGGCCAACGTGATCTACGTCTTCTGCCTCAACGTGCCGGAAATCGCCCTCCCCCTGGTCCTGTTGACGCAGCTGAACGCGTCCCCGGTGTGGTCGGCGGCCATCTTCGTGGCCAACACGGTGCTGGTGGTGACCCTGCAGGTCCCGGTCACCCTCCTGCTGTCCCGCTTCCCGCGCCGCACCGTGCTCGCCCTCGCCGGCGTGGTGCTCACCGTGTCCTACCTCGGCTTCCTCGCGGCCACTTCCCTCGGGCCCGGCTGGGGCGCCCCGGCCGTCGCCGCGGTGGCCGTGGTCTGCACACTGGGCGAGATCGTCTACGCCGGCAGCGCCACCGCCCTCGTCACCGCCCTGGCCCCGGCCCATGTGCTGGGACGCACCCTCGCCCGCTTCGAACTCTCCTCGGGCTTCGGCCTCGCCGTCTCCCCGGCGGCCATCACCGCCCTCGCCCCCCACGGGCCGGCCGCCCTCTGGGGCGGCCTCGCCGCCGCGACACTGCTCTCCGCCGGCGCCGTCGCCACCGAGAAGGACCCGCGGCAGCCCGCACCGGCGCGGCCCGGCGGCTGTGAGGGCGACGGGACCTGCGGCCCGCCCGCGGAGCCGAAGGCCACCCGCGATGTCGTGTTGGCGTGTCGCTCCAACCCCCAGGCGTAGTGCTCCGTTGTCGATTCGGCGCCCACTTCCCGAAACGCGCCGAGGCAACCCGCAACCCGGTGGGAAAGGGGGCCCCCGGGCCACGGCACGCCGTTCCGGCCGCAGCGGGGTCGGCGTACCGTACGGGTGGACGCACGGCGACTTCCACCGGCCCCGGGCGGACCTGGCCGACGCTGGCGGACGAGGCCCTGCCGCCCTGGTGGACCGACCGGGCCGAGGAGGTCCAGGAGGCCTGTGCCGCACGCCAGAGGTCGCTGCCCGTCGCGGTTTGCCCGGGCGCCCGATGTCATACCGGCCGCATCCCCGGGCAGAAGCAGAGATGACTCACAGGAAGAGGACGACATGAACACCGCAAAAATCGCCTACCGGCCTGTGGGGCTCGCCCTGGGCGCCGCGAGCGGTCTCGCCGCCGGAATGGTCTTCAAACAGGCGTGGAAGCTCATGGGCCACCAGGACGACGCACCCGATGCCATGGACGAGAGCCGTTCCTGGCGCGAGATCCTCATCGCCGCCGCGATCCAGGGCGCGGTCTTCGCGGCCGTCAAGGCAGCGGTCGACCGCGCCGGGGCGACCGGCGTGCGGCGCCTCACCGGGACCTGGCCGGCCTGACGGGAATTCGCTTTCCCCAGTGATGCCGCACTGGTTCATTCCGCGCCTGCGGGGAAGGCGAGCGCGAGACGGAACGCATGCACCGTCATGCACAGCACGGAAATCTCTGACGTACCGGAGGAGTTGTTTTCGCGTGACCGAGAACGTGTGGAGTTACCGGCCGGCGGCGGGCCGTCTGACCGGCACCGACCTCACCGGCTACAAGGTCGAGGCCACGGACGGCAGCATCGGCAAGGTCGACAAGCACTCCGACGAAGCCACCGACGCCTACCTGGTCGTCGACACGGGCGTGTGGATCTTCGGGAAGGAAGTCCTGCTGCCCGCGAGTACGGTCGTCAGCATCGACCCGGAGGAGCAGCGGATCTACGTCGACCGGACCAAGGACCAGGTCAAGGCCGCCCCCGAGTTCCACCGGGAGAACCACCTCGACGACGCGGCGTACCGCGCGGAGCTGGGCTCCTACTACGGCATCGGCGGCACCTTCGGCCGGTTCTGACGGCTCCGGCCCGCCCGGTGCCCCGCGGCCCCGGACCCCTGCGGGGGGTCCGGGGCCGCGGCCGTGTCCGCCGCGCACCTCGCCCACGGGACCCCTCGCCGGCTGACCGGGCGGAGCCGGGTCCGTGCGCGCGTCACCGCTCGGCCCGGTGACGGCGCCGGCGTGCGCGGCCCCGCCCGGGGGCAGCCCGCCGGTCGCCGACGTAGCCTGGCGGCATGCGTGAGCACGATCTTGTCGTCATCGGTGCGGGATCCGGCAACGCCGTCATCGACGATTCGTTCGCCGGTCTCGACGTGGCCGTCGTCGAGGAGAGGTGGTTCGGCGGAACCTGTCTGAACGCAGGATGCATCCCGAGCAAGATGCTCGTCTACACCGCGCACGTGGCCCGGACCGTCAGCGAGGCCGGCACCTACGACATCGACGCGGAACTGCTCGCCGTGCGCTGGCGGGCGGTGCGGGACCGGGTGTTCGAGCGCCTGGACGCCGAGCGCGAGGAGGGCCGCCGAGCTCGCCGCGAGGCGGACTCCGTCACCGTGTACGAGGGGACGGCGCGCTTCACCGGACCCCGGGAACTGCGGATCGACGGCCCTGGGGGTGCCGTGGACATCAAGGCCCGGCAGATCGTCATCGCCGTCGGCGGCCGGCCCTCGGTGCCCCCGCCCGTCGCCGACTCCGGGCTGCCGTACGAGACGTCCGACACGGTCATGCGGATCGACGCACCGCCCCGGCGCCTGGCCGTCCTCGGCGGCGGGTACATCGCGGCCGAGCTCGCGGAGGTGTTCGCCGCGGCCGGCAGTTCGGTCGTCATCGTCGAGAAGGAGGAGCGCCTGCTCGGCCCCCAGGACGAGACGGTCGCCGAACGGTTCACCGAACTGGCCCGTGACCGCTACGACCTCAGACTGGGCCGGGAGGTCACCGAGGTCGGCGGCCGTCCCGGCGCGCTGCGGCTGAGCCTCGACGACGGTTCGACGGTCGAGGCGGACATGCTGCTGGTGGCCGCGGGCCGGGTGCCCAACAGCGACCGGCTGAACCTCGAAGCCACCGGTGTCGCCACCCACGACGACGGCCGCATCGTCGTCGACGCCCACCAGCGCACGACCGCGGAGGGCGTCTTCGCACTCGGGGACGTATGCACACCGGTGCCGCTCAAGCACGTCGCCAACCGCGAGGCGCAGGTCGTCGCCCACAACCTCCGCCACCCGGACGACCTGATCGCGGCGGACCACGGGCTGGTGCCGGCGGCCGTCTTCACCCGCCCCCAGATCGCCTCGGTCGGCGCCACCGAGCAGGAGTGCCGAGACCGGGGGCTGGATCCCCTGGTGGGGCAGGCGCGGTACGCGGACGTCGCCTACGGCTGGGCGATGGAGGACACCACGGGCTTCTGCAAGGTCCTCGCCGAACGGGGCACCGGCCGCCTCCTCGGCGCCCACCTGATGGGCCCGCAGGCCCCCGCCCTCATCCAGCCCCTCGTCCTGGCGATGACCCTGGGCATCGACGCGTCCACCCTCGCCACGTCCCCGTACTGGATCCACCCGGCGCCCACCGAGCTCGTCGAGAACGCCCTCCTCGACCTCGACCTGTGACCCTGCGCGTGAGCGGGCCCGGTCGGGACACAAGCGCGATGTGCTGAAAATACTTGTGGTCGCCGTCCTCGGCCTGCTCGCGGCGGGCGCCGCGCTCGCCACCGTCCTGGCCTCGCCCTGGTGGTCGGCGGCGGCCGTCCCCCTGCTCCTGCTCACGCTGGTGGCCGTCCACGACCTCGTGCAACGACAGCACTCCGTCCTGCGGAACTACCCGGTGTTCGGACACCTCCGCTTCGCGATGGAGGCGCTGCGGCCCGAGCTCCAGCAGTACTTCATCGAGCGGAACTTCGACGGCCGCCCCTTCGACCGCGACACCCGCAGCATCGTCTACGAACGCGCCAAGGGCACCGACGCGGAGGAGCCCTTCGGCACCGAACTCGACCTCTACCGGTCCGGCAGCGAATACCTCGTCCCTTCCATGGCCCCCCGGCCGGTGAGCACCGACCCGCCGCGGGTCCGCATCGGCGGCCCCGACTGCACCCGGCCCTACGACATGGCCCTGCTCAACATCTCGGCGATGAGCTTCGGCTCGCTGTCGGCCAATGCCGTACTCGCCCTCAACACCGGAGCACGGCTGGGCGGCTTCGCCCACGACACCGGCGAGGGCGGCCTCTCGGACTACCACCTGCGCCCCGGCGGGGACCTGGTCTGGGAGATCGGCACCGGCTACTTCGGCTGCCGGACCGACGAAGGCGGCTTCGACGAGCGGAAGTTCGCCGAGAAGGCGGCGTACGAGCAGGTGAAGTGCGTACTGCTGAAGATCAGTCAGGGAGCCAAGCCCGGCATGGGAGGCGTCCTGCCGGGCGCCAAGGTGAACGCGGAGATCGCCGAGGTCCGCGGCGTCCCGCAGGGTCGCAGCGTCCTCTCGCCGCCCTTCCACCGCGTGTACTCCACCCCCCGCGAGCTGGTGCGCTTCCTGGCCCGCATGCGCGAGCTCGCCGACGGCAAGCCCGTCGGGTTCAAACTGTGCGTCGGATCGCGCCGTGAGTTCCTGGCCGTGTGCAAGGCCATGCTGGAGGAGGGCTGCACCCCGGACTTCATCGTCGTCGACGGCGCGGAGGGCGGCACGGGCGCGGCGCCGCTCGAGTTCGTGGACAACGTCGGCCTGCCCCTGGGCGAAGGACTGATGGCCGTGCACAACGCCCTCGTGGGCTGCGGGCTGCGCGACCGCGTCCGCGTCGGGGCCAGCGGCAAGGTCGCCACCGGAAGCGACCTCGTCAAACGCCTCCTCCAGGGAGCCGACTACACCAACGCCGCCCGCGCCATGATGTTCGCGATCGGCTGCATCCAGGCCCAGCGCTGCCACACCAACACCTGCCCCGTCGGCGTCGCCACGCAGGACGAGCGGCGCGCCCGCGCCGTCGACGTCACCGACAAGTCACAGCGCGTACGGCGCTACCAGGAGGCCACGGTCAAGAGCGCGCTCCAGATCATGGCCTCGATGGGGGTCGACGACCCGCGCGGGCTGGGCCCCCACATGCTGCTCCACCGGGTCGATCCGCACACCGTCCGCTCCTACGCCGAACTCCACACCTGGCTCACCCCGGGACAGCTGCTCGCATCGGCGCCCGCCGACTGGGCATGCGACTGGCAGGCGGCCGACCCGGACCGCTTCACGCACTGAACACGGCCACCGCACCGCGGGGCCGCACCGGACCGAAGGGGCACTTCCTGTGGCACGTACCGTCGCCCACGTCATCGTCGACTCGCTCAAGGAACTGGGCGTGCAGCACGTCTTCGGCGTCGTCGGAGACGCCCTGAACCCGCTGACCGACGCGATCCGCACCACCGACGGCCTGGACTGGGTCGGCTGCCGGCACGAGGAGGCCGCGGCCTTCGCCGCCGGAGCGCAGTCCCAGCTCTCCGGCACCCTCGGGGTCTGCATGGGCACGGTGGGACCGGGCTCCGTACACCTCCTGAACGGTCTCTACGACGCCGCCAAGAGCCGGGCCCCCGTCCTCGCCATCTGCGGTCAGGTGCCCCTCGCCGAAATCGGCAGCGACTACTTCCAGGAAGTCGACAACGACCTGCTCTTCCGCGACGTGGCCGTCTACCGCGCCACCGTCACCTCCCCGGAGCAGATGCCCCGGATGCTGGAGTCCGCCGTGCGCGCGGCCGTCAGCCAGGGCGGGGTGGCGGTCCTGACCGTGCCCGGAGACCTGGGTGACCAGGAGCTGAGCGAGGACCGCCCCACCCGGTTCGCCCTCGACCGCGCCGTCACCCGCCCCGACGATCCGGCCCTCGCCGAGGCGGCCGAACTCCTCAACTCCGCCTCCCGCGTCACCCTGCTCGTCGGCCGCGGAGCCCGCGACGCCCGCGCCGAGGTGCTCCGTACCGCCGAGCTCCTCGCCGCGCCCATGGTGCTCACCCTCAAGGCGAAGGAGGGCTTCGAGGACGGCAACGAATTCCAGGTGGGCCAGACCGGGCTGATCGGCAACCCCGCCGCCTCCCACGCGCTCGACCACGGCGACGCGCTCCTGATGCTGGGCACCGACTTCCCGTACCGCGACTGGTACCCGAAGGACTGCAAGGTCGTCCAGATCGACACCCGCGAGGAGAACCTGGGCCGCCGGGTGCCCGTGGACGTGGGTCTGTCCGGGGACGTGGGGGCGACGCTGCGGGCCCTGCTGCCGCTCCTGAAGGAGACGCCCGACCGCACGCACCTGGAGGACGCCCGGGACCGGTTCGCGCAGTGGCAGGAAGGACAGCAGCGGCTGGCCGACCCGGCCCACGAACGCCGCTGGGCCGGCAGGCTGCGGGCGGCCCTGGACAACAGGGACCACCAGATCCGCCCGGAGGCCCTGGCCGCCGCGGTGGACGCGTACGCCGCCGACGACGCCGTGTTCACCTCCGACACCGGGATGGCGACCGTCTGGCTCTCCCGCTTCGTCACGATGCGCGGCAGCCGGCGCCTGATCGGCTCGTACAACCTCGGCTCGATGGCCAATGCCATGCCCCAGGCCCTCGGGGCGCAGCTCTGGGCGCCCGACCGCCAGATCGTCGCCTTCTGCGGCGACGGCGGCCTGAGCATGCTGCTGGGCGACCTCATGACGATCAAGACGTACCGGCTGCCGGTGAAACTGGTCGTCTTCGACAACCGGCGCCTGGGCATGGTCAAGCTCGAACAGGAGCAGGCCGGCCTGCCCGAGTTCGGCACCGAACTCGACAACCCCGATTTCGCGGCCGTCGCGACCGCACTCGGCATCACCGGTATGCGCGTCACCGACCCGGCCGACCTCCACGACAGTGTGCGCAGGGCGCTGGAGACCCCGGGGCCGGTCCTGCTGGACGTCCTGACCAACCCCGACGAGGTGGCCGTGCCCGGGAAGCCGACCGTCAGCCAGGGCTGGGGCTTCGCCATCGCCAAGGTCAGGGAGATCCTCCCGAGCCGGGAAGGCTGACCGGACCCGCCCGGGTGTTCCGGCTTCGCACGTGTGACCGGCCCGTTGCGGGGTAACCGCGCGGTACCCCGCCGGGCAGGCAACGCCCGGCGGGAGCACGGGCGTTGCAGGGCGGCGGGAACGCCCCGCCGCCCCTACGGACGCGAAGCACTTCAGGGAGGGGCACCCCGATGACGACCACGGAGCCACACGCGAGAAATACCGGCGTCCAGGAAGCCGACATGCGGGACGCCGGCGCGGACGGCCGGAACGAGACCGTGGACGAACGCGCGGACCGGCAGTGGCAGGAGCTGATCCAGGAGATACGCGTCGCCCAGACCGGCGTCCAGATCCTCTTCGGATTCCTGCTCACGGTCGCGTTCACCCCCGTATTCCACGGTCTCGCGCAGACCGACAAGACGATCTACATCGTGACGGTGGTGCTGGGATCCCTGGCGACGGGCGCCCTGATCGGACCGGTCGCCCTCCACCGCATCGTCACCGGCCGCCGCATCAAACCCGAGGCGGTCGCCTGGGCCGGGCGCATGACCCTGACGGGCCTCGTCCTGCTGCTGGCCACCTGCACCGCGGCCCTCTTCCTCGTGCTGCGGGTCGCGACCCACAACGCCTTGGTGCCGTGGCTCGTGGGCGGCGTACTGGCCTGGTACCTGCTGTGCTGGTTCGCGCTGCCGCTGTGGGCGCGGATCCGCGACACCACCGAGAACTGACGGCCGGACCGTCTGAGAGCGAAGCGGCGGGGTAGTCGCTGGAGACCACCACCGGAGGAGGCCGACATGACGGCGCACGACAAGTCCCGGCGTCACCCGCGCACCACCCCGTCCGAGGCGGTCGGGGAGAGCGGGGACCGCGAAGCCCGGCAGCAGGCGGACGAAGCCGTCGTCCCGCGCTCGGGCGCGGACGAGGCGGATGCCGGAGGCCATGAGGCCAAGCGCTCGCGCCCCGGTATCGGCCGCGAGGAGCAGGCCCGGCCGGACCCCGACGGCAGCCGTCCCTCGGGCGGCGAAGACCACTGACAGGGGCCTCGAGCAGGCCTGCCGGCCCCGCACGGGCCTGTTCCGCCCGCAGCCCCCATCCGTGGCCGCGGTCCGGCGAAAGGAGTGATCTGCATGCGTACCGCACAGGCCAGGGCGATGGGCGCGGCCACCCTCGCATCAGGAGTGGCGGTCGCCTGGCGCCCCGGGCTGCTGGCACGCCCCTGCGGCCTGTCCGAACAGGGCTCCTCGGCACTGCTGATCCGCGCCCTGGGAGTCCGGGACGCGGTCATCGGCGCCGCGATGGTGAGCGTCCCCGAAGGCGCGGCGCTGCGTACGGCCGTCCTGTGCCGGGTCGCGGTCGACGCGGCGGACGCGCTGCTCTTCGGCACCTTCCTGGCCCGCCGCTCCGAGCGCGCCATGGCCGCCACGGCGTCCCTGACCTGGGCAGCACTGTGCGGCTGGACCCTGACCGGCGGTGACCGGCCGGTCGCGCCGCTCGTGGAGGACGCGGCCAACGTCGCCCTGCGCGCCGCGCAGTCCGCCGCGCGCGCCGACCTCTGACCACACCCCCGCCCCGGAGTGCGCCGACGGCCCTCAGAGGCGCTGGGCGCGGTGGAGCAGCATGTGCAGCCCGTGGGGTCGCAGGGCCGCCCGGGCGGCGTTCGCCCCCGGCGCGCCGTGCACGCCGCCGCCCGGGTGGGCGGCCGCGGAGGCGAGGTAGAGGTGCCTGACGGGTGTCTCGGGCCTGCCGGTGCCGGGCACCGGCCGGAAGAACGCCTGCTGGTGGAGGGCGGCGGTGCCGTTGTTGAGGGCCCCGTTGTGGAGGTTCTCGTCCATTGCCTGGAGCGTGGTCGGGGCCAGGATGCGGCGGGCTGCGATCAGCTTGCGGAAGCCGGGCGCGAACCGCTCCACCTGTGCTTCGACGCGGTCGGCCATCGCCTCCTGCTCCCGGGCGTCCCAGCGGCCCGTGATGCGGTCGGACCCGGCGTCGGAGACGATGCGCTGCGGCAGGTGGGTGTAGGCCCACGCCGATTCCGTGCCGGCCGGCGAGCGGCTCGGGTCCGCCGTGGTCATCTGGCCGAACAGGGCGAACGGCTCGTCGGGCACCTGGCCCATGGCGATCTGCGAGGCGAACCGGGTCAGCCCGTCCATGCCGTCGGCCACGTGGACCGTCCCCGCCGCGGACGCCTGGGGCGCGGACCACGGCACCGGGCCGGTCAGCGCCCAGTCGACCTTGAACGTCGAGAAGTCCCACTGGAAGCACTCGAGGTCCCGCAGGAGGCGGTTCGGCAGGTGTTCCCCGCCCACGAGGTCGCGGTAGAGGGACAGCGCGGACACGTCCGCCAGCACGGCGCGCCGCGCGCCGACGGTCTCCCCGCCGGCCGTCCGCACCGCCACGGCCACCCCGCCCCGGACGACGACGGACACCACGCGCTCCCCACAGCGCACGACCCCTCCGCGGCGCTGCAGACGGCTCACGAGCGCCGCGGTCAGGGCGCCGGCCCCGCCGACCGGGACGGGGAAGCCGTGGCTCTGTCCGAGCATCGACATCAGCCAGCCGAATCCGCCGCTGCCCGCGGCCTCGGGGGCCAGGTCGGCGTGCAGGGCGTTGCCGGCCAGCAGGAGCCGCCCGCCCTCGCCCCGGAACTCCTCCTCACCCAGCCGGCGCACGGGCAGGGTCAGTTTCCGGGCCAGCCGCAGCCCGCCCGAGGTGCGGAGCCGGGCCGCCAGGCGCAGGCCGGCGCGGACCGGGGGGAAGGGGGTGAACAGGCCTTGCACCAGGGCCGGGCCGACCCGCCGCCACACGTCGTACATGTCCCGCCAGGCGTCCCCGTCCGCCCCGTCGAACTCCGCCAGCCCGGCCGCCGTACCGTCCACGCCGCGCTCCAGCACCGCGCACCTCCCGTCGCGCAGCGGGTGGGCCAGCACGGACGGGGCGTGGCTCCACCGCAGGCCCTCGGCGGCGAGGTCGAGACGGGCGATGACGGGGGAGGCGGCGGCGAGCGGGTAGAAGGCGCTGAAGACGTCCGAGACGTAGTCGGGATGGACGCCCCGGTCGCTGCGGACCGCCCCGCCGGGCTCCGGCTGCGCCTCCAGGACCTCCACGCTCCAGCCGGCGTCGGCCAGGAGGTTCGCCGCCACCAGGCCGTTCGGGCCCGCCCCGATGACCACCGCGTCAGGCACGGCGGGCCCCCTCGCGGTCCTGCTCCACGACCCGGGCCAGGCGGGCCAGCATGCCGCGGTGGCGGAGCTGGAGGAGCGCTTCGCTCGCCGAGTTGTGGAGCGCCGCGCCGATGCCGCGCAGCGGGTGCTCGTCACAGACGACGAGGGTCTCCTCGCCCCACGGCCGGAGCTGCAGGAAGATACGCGCGGTCCCCAGCGCCTTGAAGGCGGCCTCCAGCTCCAGCTCCCTGCCGGGTTCCCGGTGGCGGACGGTCGTCACCCCCTCGGTCGACCAGGGACCCAGCCGCAGCGTGTAGCGCAGCCGGGAACCGACCTCCGGCCAGGCGCCCTCGAGGGGCGTGGACTCGGACGGGCCCACCACCCACTGCCCGTACCGCGCGGGGTCGGCGAGCACCGCCCACACCGCGTGCGGGGGACGCCGGATCAACTGGTGCCGGACAGCCATGAGGGGGTCCTCCTGCCGGGGCGCCCCGTACGGACGCTCGCGCTCGGGGCCGGTGTCACAGTCATGGTGCGCGCACCCGAACCGCCGCGCATCTCACCGCGGCCACGGGGCCGGACCGGGGCCGTGCAACGGGCGGGGGGTGTAGGCACTGCGATCAGGGGCAGCCGATGACCACGTGCGACCGGAATCGCGAAAGGAACCGCTCATGCTCATGGCCCATCCGGCTGTACTCTCCGGCCTCGTCGAACGCTACTGGGCCCTGTCGGTCCTGAGCGCCGAGAGCGGGAGCCCCGAAGCCCACGGCCGGCTGCAGGACGTGGCGGCCACGCTGTGCGTCGCGACGGGCACCTCGGACGTGCACGCCGCCCTGACCGCGGCCCGCTACCGGCTCCCCGGCGCGCGGACCTTCGACGACTCCATCCTCGGCCCCCGGTCGGCCACCCGGCACCGCACGCCCGCCTGACCCGGCGGCCCCGGCCCGGGCGGCGCGCCCGTCCCCTATCCCCGGGCGTCGCCCCGGGCGCCCGCCAGCGCGCGGGTGCCGGGTTCGCAGCACTCGCGCAGCGCCGCCAGCTCGGCCGCGGGCAGGCGGCGGGACGCGCCGCGCCGGCTGCCGTCCAAGCGCGCGACACCGGCGTCGAGCCACCGGGGGAGCGGCTCGACGCCGATGAACCCGGCCAGGCGCGTCAGCTCCTCGCGGGGCCCGTCGAGGAGGTCCTCGTAGGAGAGCGTGGTCCGCAGCGGCGCGGGCACCTCGCCGAGGCCGGCCACCCCCCGGACGATGATGTCCGACCACAGCGCCGCGAATCCGGCCGACGGCAGGTCGCGGTTCAGGACCAGCGCGGAATCGAAACGCTCGGCCAGCAGCTGCGACAGCTCGGGCGGCAGGGACCGGACCTGGTCCTCGGTCAGGTCCTCGACGCGTGCGGCGCCGGTCCGGACGAGGATGTCCCGCAGCAGGAAGATCAGCCGGTAGCCCGTGTGCCGGCTCATGGACAGCGCGCAGTCCGGCCCGTCCCTGAACAGGTGCACGAAGCGGGCCTGCGGGAAGGCGGTGCGCAGCAGCGGCACCCGTTCCAGTGAATAGCCCGACCGCTCCACCACCGCGCTGCGCCCGAAGCGCGTGCACAGCAGGCAGAACAGAGCCTCGTAGTGGCCGACGGCTGTCCGCTCCGGCCAGCCGCACACCTCCTTCTCCAGCTCGTCGAACAGGCCGTCCGGGTCGTCGGTCAGGTGCGGAAGCACCATCAGGGACAGGGCGGGGATACCGGTGGTGTCGGTCGCGAAGCGTCCGGGGCGGCGGGTGTACACGAACTCGGGCATCGGGACCCCGCTGCGGATCATCCGCTCGAACACCGGATTGGGGTCGGCCAGCAGCCGCCAGAACTCCGGGCCCCCCAGGGAGCCCGCCGGGAAGCCGCGGCTCTGCACCGACGACAGCAGCTCGTTCAGGCTGAGCACGTCCGGATGCGCGTTGACGATGCCCGACAGCGCGGTCGACCCACTGCGGCCCGTACCCACAACGAACGTCAGCGTGCGCATGCCGGCAGTCTCCTTCGACGACGGTCCGTACCGATGCCTGTACCGATGCCGGCAGACTTCCCCGTACACGGCCGCCCGACTCCTCGGCTCCGCCTGCTCACCACCAATAGGCCGGGTACCTCGGTGCCTTGCGGCGCACGCGGGAAGCGGCGTACCCGGTGAGGACCAGCAGGACCGCCGAACCGAGGAGGAGCGGGATGAAACGGCCGGGCGCGGGGGTCTGGAGCACGATGATCACGGCGGTGGCGACGGCCGGGGAATGCGGGGTGCGGGCGGCCATGTTCAGAGCCAGCGTGACACCGGCCGCCGCGGCCGCGGCCCACGCGCTGCTGCCGGCCGCCGCGAGTACCGCGTAGCCGGCGACACTGCCCACCAGGTGGCCGAGGACGACGCTGCGCGGCTGGGCGAGCGGCAGGGTCGGGGCGCTGTGGACCAAGGCGGCGCTGGCGGCCAGCGGGGGTATCAGCACCGGTTCGTGGATCATCGCGCCGATCGCGACGAGGGCCAGCAGGACGGCGGTCGCCGCACCGATGCTGTGCAGGGCCGCCGCGGGGGTCGGCCTGGCCGGGGCCCGGGCGGATCCCCTCGGGCGCCGGCGCGGCGCGGCGGGGTCCGAGGGGGCGGTGTCGGCCGGGGCGGGCGTGGGCTGCGGACGCAGCGCCGCGTCGGTACTCATGTGCGACATTTCCGGGACGGGCGGCCGGCGGGCCGGGGCAGGACAGGAGGGCGCCGGGGCGAGGGTGGTGCCGAGGCGGGCGTGGCCCGGGGCGGGTGTCGGCCGGGGACGTCCGCTACGACCCTATCCGTCCGGTGCCCGACGGCTCCGCGAGGGTCCTCGGCCGGGCGGGACGGTCCACCGGACCGTGCCGGGCGGCCGGCCGGAGAACGTCCGGGCGGTGTTCGTGAACGGACCGCCGCTCAAACGCCCGGGTCAACGCGCGGCACGACCGACGGGTACGGGTACGGCGCGTTGTTGACACCTGCTGGACGGCGTGCGACAAAGACTTCAGGGCGTGTTCGCCAACTGCTTCCTCGTCTGGGGTGCGCTTCTCCTCATGACCGGGCCGCCGCACCTGCCGGTGCCCTCACCGGGGCCGGGGTCGGGGCCGACGTCGCGTGCAACTCACCGTCTCCTGCCTGAGACTCGTCAAACAGCGGGCAATCCACCGCATATGTGAACGGACAACTCTGCCTTGACCATGATTCCCGGATCCCGTGTCCCCGGGCGGACCTGGATCGTCCGTCTGACCGGCCACGGCGACCACACCGTCTCCGTCAGCTGCAGCACCGAGGCGTGCCGCATGCCGCCCCGCTCCAAGGACACCGCGGCCATGCGGCGGTTCGCCGCCGAGCACGCACGCGCCCACGGCCGGCTCGCCACCGTGCGCCCGCACGCCGCGTGTGCCTGCCGGGCCGCCGAATGCGGCTTCCACGAGGACACCAGAGCCTCCTGTACCGGCGCCCCGCTCCTCGTCCTCATCCACAACCCGGCCGTCGGCCAGGTCTGGACCCTCGCCGAGATCTGCCAGGGCTGCGCGCCCCTGATCTCCCACACCGCCGTCCTCGGCCGTGCCCAGGGCGGTCCGACGGCTGCCCGGCCTGACGCGGCCTCGGCTCCCGCTGCGCACGTCCCCGCCGCACCGGTTCCGGCCCGAGCGGCCGTGGCGGGCGGCTTCTCCTCACCCGAGGCCGCTCCGGAAGCCGTCGCCCGCCGCCGCCCGCACCGCGGCGGCCCCCGGCGCACCCGCTGAAGCGTGCTCCGTGCGGGCTGCGGGGCGTGCGGTGCGGGCGGCGTGGTGCGGCGTGCGAGTGCCGGGCTGCTGCCGTCGGACCCGTTGCCCGGGGACGGCGGTACGAGCGCCGTCGTCGGGGGTGCGCCGGGCGCGGCCCGGGTTCCCGGCCGGTAGGGCGCCGGGGACCCGGACCGGCCGGGTTCCGTACGGAGCCGGGCGGCAGCCCGTCGTGCGGGCGGGCCGGCCGCACGACGCCGGGGGAGGTACGCCCCGCGGCCGAGGCCCGCTCCGGAAGCCCCCGACCCGCGGGCGGCAGCTTCCGGTATCCACGCGTCTAACCCGGCTTCCCTCCGTCAAACACCCTCTCCCCCCACAGGTTCTGAGGAGAGGTCACCATCGCCGGATGCGCAGCCTTCCCCGGCGTCAGGGCCCGTTCCACCCCCCGGTTCTCGAATGATCCTCCGGCGGGACTGGACCACCGCTCCTTCGAGAAGGTGCAGAGTCTCGAGCAGTCCCGCGAACTGCTGCCACTCCGAGGTACTTCGACCGGAGTCCGGGGACCGCCTCGGCGGCCTCCGGGGGGACAGACCCTGACTTACGGAGACCGACCGTATGACCATGCATCAGACCACGTCACTCCTCCTCGGCCTCGCCGTGATCGTGATCCTGGCACGCGTACTCGGTGCGCTGGCCCGACGACTCGGCCAGCCTCCGGTGATCGGTGAGGTCCTCGCCGGCATCGCGCTGGGCCCGACCCTGTTCCACGGGGCGATATCCGACGCCCTCTTCCCCGGATCCATCAGGCCCCTGCTGGGCGCGCTGGCCGCGGTCGGCGTCGCCGTCTTCATGTTCATCGTCGGCCTGGAATGGGACGCCAAGCTGATACGCGGCAGCGGAAGCCTTGCCACCTCCGTATCGTTCAGCTCCATCCTGGTGCCGTTCGGCTTCGGCATGGTGCTGGCGCTCTATCTGATGGACGAGTACGGCACCGACGACCAGACCGCGTTCATGCTGTTCATGGGCATCGCCATGTCGATCACCGCCTTCCCGGTGCTCGCCCGTATCCTCACCGACCGGAAGATGACCCGCACCCCGCTGGGCGCGGTCGCCCTGGCCTGCGCCTCCATCGACGACGTCCTCGCGTGGACCGTGCTCGCCGCCGTGGTCGCCATGAGCGGATCGGCCGGCTCGGACGAGTGGCGCATCCTGCTCGCCATCCCGTACCTGCTGGGCATGCTCTTCGTCCTGCGGCCCATGCTGCGGCGCTTCGTCGAGCGCCGGCCGGAACTGCGCCTCACCCCGACCGTGTTCGCGTGCGTCGTCGCCGGGCTGCTGCTGTCCGCCGCCGTCACCGAATGGGTGGGCCTGCACTACATCTTCGGCGCGTTCCTCTTCGGCGTGGTCCTCCCGCGTACCGGTACCGAGCGGCTCCGCTCCGAGGTGCACGACCGGCTCGGGGAGATGAACGGCACCCTGCTGCTGCCGGTGTTCTTCCTGGTCGCCGGACTCAAGGTCGACCTCTCGGAGCTGGACATGAGCGGGCTGGGCGCCCTGGCGCTGATCCTCCTGGTGGCCGTCGGAGGCAAGTTCACGGGCGCGTACGTCGCCGCCCGGCTGAACCGGATGCCGGTGCGGCAGTCTGCCGCGCTCGCCGCGCTGATGAACACGCGCGGCCTGACCGAGCTCATCGTCCTCAACGTGGGCCTGCAACTGGGCTTCCTCTCCCAGGGCCTCTACTCGCTCATGGTCGTCATGGCCGTGGTCACGACCGCCATGGCCGGCCCGCTGCTGACCTGGTTCCTCGGCCGGCCGACGGACGGCGAGCGGCCCAAGGGGTTCGAGGCCCCCGAGGCGCCGGCCGCGGCCGAGCGCACGGCGGGAGCGGTACGCACGAGCCTCTAGCCATCCGCCGGCCCGGGAGGGCAGGTGCCCGACGGGCGGGGCCGTCACCGACCGGTGACGGCCCCGCCCGACGGCGTGCGGCCGCGGCCGTTGCCGGCCGGGGGACCGGGGTCCACCTCGCTCAGCGGGAGGACCGCCGGTTCGCGCGGGCGGTGAGCTGCCCCTGTACGAAGGCGTCGGCCTCCGGCGTGTACGGGCCACCGTGGTCGAAGAGCAGGTCGGTGATGCGCTGCCACTCCGCCACCTCCGCGCGCGTCCCCTCGTCCGCCGTCTCCAGGTCGCCCGCGGCCCCTTCGGCGGCCTCCAGCGCCTCGGCGGTCTGGTGGTGCGTCATGCCCTCGGCCCGTCGGCGCACCCGGTCGCGGGCGCTCCGCTCCTCGGGGGTGGGCTCGTGCGGGACGTTCGCCGGTGCGGTGTCATGGGTCATGGGTGGTGCGCCTTCCGTTCGAGGCTGCGGCGGGCGCAGCGGGTACGTCCAGGCCGTCGTCCACCCCGCGGATACCCAGGTCCGGCGGAGAGGTGCCCGATCATCCGCTCGGAGGAATCCGCGGTCCGTGTGGCGATGAGATCGGGCACCGCCGCCGGTCTACCCTTCAGGCCCATCGTCCCGGAGGAGCGCCAGATGACCGACACGACCACCATCGACCTCGGACCACAAACCCGGATCGTGGCCCGTCTCGCGGCGGGCGTCCCGGACGCCCGGCTCGACGACCCGACGCCCTGCCCGGACTACGCGGTCGGCCATCTGCTGGGCCACATCACCGGCCTGGCCATCGCCTTCCGTGACGCCGCCCGCAAGGACCTGGGCTCCACCACGGACACGGAGCCCGGCGAGGACGCGCCCACCCTGCCCGCCGACTGGCGCGAGGCACTGCCCCGCGTCCTCGGTGAACTGGCCGAGGCCTGGGAGGATCCGGCCGCCTGGACCGGCATGACCCGCGCAGGCGGCGTGGACCTGCCCGGGGACATCGCGGGCGCGGTGTGCGTCGACGAACTGGTGGTCCACGGCTGGGACCTGGCCCGGGCCACCGGCCAGGAGTACGCACCCGACCAGGCCGCGCTGCACGCCTCGCACGCCTTCCTGCTGGCGAGCGTCGAGGACGAGGGCCGCGGGGAGATCTTCGGCCCCGTCGTACCCCTACCGGACGGCGCCCCGCTGCTGGACCGGACCGTCGGTCTGAGCGGGCGCGACCCGGAGTGGACCGCTGCTGGGCCGGACGAGCTGTCCAGCGATACGTGACCAGTGTCCCGTCGTTGCACGAGCATGACTGATTTCATGGTGCAGATCCCCGCGGACTGGCTGACCCGGGTGTTCCTCGCCCTGCGGCGCGGGGCATCGGGCGGCGCCCAGGCGGTCGCCGAGGAGCTGAGGCCGTTCACGGAGAAGCCCGGCCAGCGGGTACCGGTCCCGAGGCCCACGGTGCTGCGGACCGAGTTGGCGCTGCGACGGGAGGCGGAGATCGCGAGGGTGCAGAGCCGGCGCGCCGAGCTGTCCGACCACGCCGAATTCCTGGTCAGGCAGCGGCTGTCCGGCCAGTAGGCAGGCAACCTGGACGTCCGCCCGGGCCGGCCCCGGGCCCTTGGGCCGCCGCTCCGCCTCCCGGTGCCTCCCCGGCAGGGTGCCGCCGAACGGGTGCCGGGTGTGCATCCCCTGCCGCGTACGGCGCACCCGCTGATCGCGTACGGCGCACCCCCTGATCGAGTACGGCACACTCCCTGGGCGCGTACGGCGCTCAGCCCTTCGTCAGGAGGCGCCGGGTGATGCCCTCCACGCCTTCATGGAAGCACGCGCCCGCCGAATCGGCCCAGGCGCGGCCGGGGACCGCCACCCGGCCGGGCCAAGCCGAGGGCGGCCCGCTGCCGCGAATGGCCCAGCATCGGGACACCGGACAGGCCGCGAGTCGCAGGAGGTGCCTACCGTCGCAGACAGACACATTCGTTCGCGAGGCTTGTGGAGACCCCATGTCCCAACGAGGTCGCTGGATAACGGGCGCCTGCATGAGCACGGTCGCCGTCGGCCTGCTCGTCACCGGGGGCGCCCTCGCCCCGCCGCCGCGACAGGCCGCCGGCGGTGACGCCCGGACCGAGGTCGCGGTGGGCGCCTACCTGCACTACGGCTCGCCCGGCGTCGACAGGATGGAGGAACTCTCGCACTGGCTGGGCGGTACGGAGCTGCGCGCAGGGCACACCTACCTGCCCGGCGACACCTGGGCCAACATCGAGGGTGCGCCCGATTCCCTGCACAGCTGGGCACGCTGGCGCAAGGAGCGGGCCGATCGGCTGTTCGTCCTGAACGTGCCCATGCAGGAGCGCAACGAGGCAGGCGTCCCCGACGCCCGGGTCGCCGAGCTGATCCGCGCCGGCGCGCGGGGCCAGAACGACCACCACTTCCAGCGGCTGGCCAAGCGGCTGGTGGCCCTCGGGGTGCCGGACACCGTGATCGTGCTCGGCTGGGAGATGAACGGCTTCAACTACACCCACCGCTGCCGGCCCGACCCCGAGAACTGGAAGAGGTACTGGCGGCGCATCGTGGGCGCCATGCGCACGGTGAAGGGCCAGCGGTTCCGCTTCGACTTCGCCCCCAACCGCGGCGGCGACGCGATCGCCTGGACCAAGTGCTACCCCGGGGACGACGTGGTCGACATCATCGGCATGGACTCCTACGACCAGCCGCCCGGCCACTCCTTCGACGAACAGGTCACCCAGCCCTACGGGCTCCGCCAGCAGGTCGACTTCGCGAAGGCGCATCGCAAGCTGATCTCGTACCCCGAGTGGGGGCTGTTCCGCAACGGCGACAACCCCGAGTACATGCGGGACATGCTGGGCTGGATCGCCGAGCACCGGCCGCTTTACCACAGCATCACCGACTACTGCCCGCACGGTGTGTGGCAGTGCGACGAGAACCCGCGCTCCGCCGAGGTCTTCCAGGAGTTCCTGTCCTCATCACAGGACGGCCGCTGGGCCGCCGGGCTCCGCCCTCCGGACTGACCGCGGTCGATGGGACAATCGGCCCCATGGACGTATCGCGAGCTTCCTGGACCAACACGACACACGACTGGGCCGGTGTCGTCGACGCGGAGCATCTGGCGCATATCCGGCGCACTCCCGCGGAGTTCTCTCCGGAGGGAGCCCGGCACCTGCTCCTCGAAGTCCTGGCCTACGCCGCCGACGAGGCCTCCGGCAGGGGCGGGGGAAGCTGCGTCGTCGTCCTCCATCCCGACGGCTCCCTGTCCGTCCGGGACGACGGTCGGGGCACCGACACCCGCGTGGACGGGCACGGCCGGAGCGTGCGGAAACCGGTCATGGCGACGAAGGACCTCCGGTTCTTCGACTTCCCGCAGGCCCAGGTGCTGCCCGACGGCCACCCCCGGCGCGGCATGTCCGTGGTGGCCGCGCTCAGCGAGTGGCTCGTCCACACCAACCACCGCCTCGACGGCTCCTGGACCCAGCGCTACGAACACGGCGTCCCCGTCACCGGTCTCGAGCCCGTGGAGGCCGACGGCACGACCGGGACGCTGGTCCACTTCCGGCCGGGCGGGTCGGTCGGGCCGCTGACCGGGCCGGCCGCCGCCGGGCTCGCGCTCCTGGCCGCGCACTGGCCGCAGTTGGAGGTTCGCATCGAAGACCGGAGGCGGTGACCGGGCCCGGTCACCGCCGTGACGGGCCGGGTCAGGACCTCCGCGAGGCGGTCCAGGGCCCGGTCGAGGTCAGCGCGGTCGAGGACCCCGCCGTCCGGCTGGGCGTCTGGCTCGAACGCAGGCGCGCGGCAGGTCCGCGGGCTCGCTGAGCCCGTCCTCCTGCCGTGCCGCGCGCCGACGGGATTCAGTCGAACAGGGTCTCCCGCTCGGCCAGCTCACGGTCGATCAGCTCCTGGACGGCGCTGCGCGTGGTCTCGCTGAGCCCCCGGGCGGCGTCCCGGCGGGCGGCCAGGCCGTCCGGCCGGGCCGGCGCCGGGATCGGCTCCCCGATGGTGATCGTCCAGTTGGACGGCAGCGGGAAGGGCGTGGTGACCGGGAAGTACGGCACACCGAGGATCCGGGCGAGGGTCGGCACCTCGCCCAGCTTCGGGCAGGCCTCTTCCGCGCCCACGATTCCCACGGGTACCACCGGCGCACCGGAGCGGATGGCGGCGACCGCGAAACCCGGGCTGAAGGAGCGCAGGCGGTACCGCTCGGTGAACGGTTTCTCCAGGCCGGCGATGCCCTCCGGGTACACCCCCACGAGCCGCCCCGCGTTGAGGTGGTCGACGCCGGCCGTGGGACCGATGGGCAGCGCACCGTTGCGGCGGGCGTGCTGCCCCAGGATGGGGGTGCGGAAGACGAAGGGGGCCGCGAGGAATCGGACCCGGCGGTCCAGGGCGCGGCCCAGGACCTTGTCCAGTACGAACGCGTCGAGCCCCCAGGCGCCGGAGTGGTTGACGGCGATCACGGCCGGGCCCTCGGCGGGGATGTTCTCCAGGCCGAGCGCGACCACCCGGAAGTAGTCGTCGACGAGCCAGTCGAGGAGGCGGTCCCACGCCACACCGCCGGCTTCGCCGAGCAACCGTTTGACGGAGCTGAATTCCGCCCCCGTCGCTTTGATCATCTCGGCCACGCTGTCCTTCACCATCGGACCTCACTGTCACATCGCACGTCGGACGACCAGGTGTCGGCGACACGGTTTCCGCCGGTTCAACGGCTCTGCGGTCTGTTGATCACGGCCGCTCGCGATACAACCGCGTGAATTCTTTCGTTCGAGGCCGGGGCGGAGCGGCGTCCGCGTCCGGGTTCAGCCCGACAGCCGCCGCGCGGCACTCCGTACGTCGGCTGCCGCCCTCGCACACCGGTCGGCGTGGGACAGGAGGACCATGCGGAACCGTTCGCCGGCCTCGCTCCCGTTCCAGCCGGTGTCGGCCGCGCAGGCGGCGAGGCTCTCGGCGTGCCCCTCCAGCCGGTCCGCGCCGGCGTGCCCCAGCACGCCGTACCCGGAGAGCGGCGCGGCGCCCGCCGGCCCGGCGGACGACGCACCGTGCCCGGCCTGAGCGGCCCCGGGCCCGGGTGCCGCGGTCAGGGCCACGGCCACGGTGCGCGGATCGAGGACGTCCGGCAGCCGGTCCGCGGTGAACCGCGGAGCGAGCAGTACGGGGCGCGCCTCGGCCGTGATCCCGCGGACGACCGCGCCGCAGACGAGCGCGGCGAACCGCGCGAGCGCGCACCCGGCCGGGTTCGCACACAGCGACCGGGAGGCGTCCGTGCGCGCGCCCCCGGCGCGCGCCCCCCACAACGCCGGGAGGTAGAGGACTTCCTCGCCGGCTCGGAGGGCCGCGCCGTCGGCCTCGAACGGCGCGCGGACCGGATACACCACGGCGGACAGCGGCGGATACCGGTCCAGGGCCGCTGCCACGGCGTCCGGGTCCTCCTCGGACCCTGCGCCGGCCGCACCCGCACCCGCACCCGCACCCAGCAGCGCCAGGGCGTGGAGCGCCGACGCGCTGGTGGCCGTCGACACCAGGGCCAGCGCGTGCGCGACGGCCAGGTGGCTCTCGGGGTCTGCCTGGCCGCGGGCCGTGAGCCGATCGGCGAGGGAGCCGGGCTCGGGGTCCGCCAGGTACGGCTCCAGGCGCCGGCGCACGGCCGCCGCCCGCGACGCCTCGTGCCTACGGCCGCCCGTGGCGCCCGCCGACGAGACCAGCTCGCTCAGCAAGGTGTCCTCCGCGGCGCCGGCACCCAGCACGACGTGCCGGCTCAGCCGCAGCATCCCGTCGTGCCATCGGGCCGGATCCAGGGTGCCGTCCTCCCGCCGGGCAGCGAGCACCTGGACCAGCTGCTCGGACACCCGGGCGGTCAGCCCGTCGAGCTCGTCCCGCGCCGGCACGTCCCAGGCGCCCGCCGGCGCCGCGTGCGGCGACAGGGTGTACCGGCGCCCGTCGGCGGCCAGACCGGACGCGGGGCCCAGCGCCCCCGCGCCGTCGGCACCGGCCAGCAGGCCCTCGGCGCCGGCCCGGGTCAGCGGCACGACGAAGGTGCCGAAGGGGGTGCGCAGCCGCACCGGGCGTCCCTCCCGGCCGCCCCGCAGGTGCGTCGTCAGCCGGCGGGTCAGCCCCTCACGGGTCAGGGCCTCCAGACCGAGCGTGCGCGCGGGCAGGTCCGCCCAGGGCAGGCGCCGGGCCACCAGCGCGGCGCTGAACAGGATGTTCTCCAGGGGCCAGGCCGCTTCCGGCCGTGACGCCGTGGCCGTCGCGGTCGCGGTCGTGCCGTCGGGTTCGGTCATGGGTCGGGTCTCCCTCGTGGTCACTTGTCGCGGAGCATGTACGGCTGGTTCCCGACGACTTCACCGTCGTAGACCTTGATCAGTTCGTTCACCCGGTCCCGGTGGTGCGCCATGTCCCCGCGGAGGGTGTCGGAGTACGCCTGCGGCGCGTGCGAAAGGGGGTAGTCGTAGGACTCGTCCAGCCAGGTCAGCTCGACCCAGGCGGCGGGGATGTCGTTGGGAGAGGCGGGACCGCGCCCGTCGAGCATGGGGATCACGTCGTGCTTGTTGACCAGGCTGATCACCTGGGTGGTGTGGTCGGCCGGGCGCTTGTTGTCGATGGGGGAGCCGAGCGTGACCACGTGCGTGATCCGGTAGGTGGATGCCAGCTCCACGTCCATCGCCAGGTTCATCGCCGTCAGCCCGCCCAGGCTGTGCCCGACGAGCATCAGCTCGGCCCCGGCGGGCAGCCCCGCCCGACGCAGCAGCTTGCCGGCGGCGCGGGTGTAGGTGGTGTCGGAGCGCAGGCACCCGTCGAAGGCGCCGATCAGGTCCTGCGGGGTGCTGTTGCTCGGCAGGCCGAAGCTCGTACCGGGCAGCAGCAGTACGAACCTGACGCGGCCGTCGGCGCACTCCACGCGCCGGAGCAGGGCCAGCCCGTGGTTGCCGAGTGCGCCGATGTCGTTGATGTAGCTGACGATGTCGTTGCGGGAGGTCCTCAGCACCTTCGCGAGGATGGCGTCGGGCTCGGTCCGCTCGGCCCGTCCGGGTCCGGGGTTGAGGTAGCGGAGCACGGAACTCGGCAGCCCGAAGAAGGGGTCCGTGTCCGGCACCCCGCCGGCGAGCGTCACCCAGGAGAAGCTGTCGTTGACCGGGTTCTCGTCGAGCAGCCCCAGCAACGCCAGCAGCTCCATGATCACGGGGCTGACGGTCGTCAGGGCCCGGGTCACACCCAGCCGCTCGACCAGTGCGTACAGCGCCTTCAGCGCCTCCCACCGGTCTCCCGCCACCATGGCGTCGGTGAGCCGCCTCGCCAGTGCCGAGTCGAGGTTCGGGTGCTCGACCGCCGCTGCCTCGATCCGCAGCGCGAAGGCGTCCACCGCCATGGTCACCGCGGCCGGGCGGCGGTAGGTCACGTTCCCCGCCATCCGGGCCAGCTCCCCGACGAGCCCGCCGTTGGGACCGAAGCCGAGCCCCGACGGGCTGGTCAGCGCCTTCGCGCAGGACACCGCCGTACCGAGCGCCCACCCGGGACGGCGCAGGGCGGCCAGGCCGAACCGCCAGCTGCTCAACGCCCCGGTCAGGTCCCCGCCGGCCCGCTTCGCGGTGAGGGCCGCGTCCGCCAGCAGCACGGACGCGGCGACCAGCAGCTCCGCGTCGGGGCCGGCCGTCGTGGACCCGGCGCCGGTAGCCGCGCCCAGCGGGTGGACGGTCGGCCTGCTCTGCCCCGGAATGGGCTGTACTGCTTCATCGGCTGCCTGAAGCGTCACGGTCCTCCCTCTCATCGCTGTGCGGTTCCACCGCGCTGCCCCCTGTTCGCCAGGCATGCTGGCACCGAAAGAGATCCACTTCGCGCACGCGTGAGGCCGCCGGCGGGTGCCGTCCCGCCTCCGGACCCCGCCTCCGGACCCCGCTCGGCCCGCGCCGACGGCCCTCGGAGCCCGGTTCCACGGGTGCCCGCGGGGCAGGGCCGCGTCGGATCCGGCCCGCGAGATTCCGCCGGGTCGGGAGGATGAGCGGCGGATCATGGTGTTGACGGCGGCCCCCCGGCGGCCCCCGGCTTCGTGGTGCCGCCGTCCCGTCGCGGCGGCGGCCGGCCTCGGGGATCGGGGCTGCCGGGTGCCGATTTCCTTCGATTCGGGGGCGGGGAGTGGCCCGGACCACACCGACAAAAGGCATGAATCGACCACAGAAGGTGACATTCCGGCGCCTCGGCGGTGACCCGCCCCACAGGACCTAGGTCACATACGAACCGGGATAGTGGTCCCAGAAGGTCCCCCGCACACCCCCTGACACCAGCCGCCACCTGCGCGGACGCCGTCCCCGGCGGACGGGGGCCGTTGCACCCCGGCTGCGAGGTCCACTAGTAGGAGGGGTCGTTGCCAGGGGGTCGGGGGGTCTGTAGAACTGGATGAGTCGCAAGGCAGCGGGGTGCTTCACCCCCCGCCGACGAACCCCTCTCCTCCGCGTGAGTGGCTTACGCACGCTTCGGTGTGCCGCGACCGTCCCTGTCCCCTTCGGAAGGTCAATCCGTGTCCCACACCGTCATCCGCCGCATCGCCGCTTCGAAGAAG